>JAEMPV010000016.1:0-1763 GCA_022759145.1 Caldisericum sp. | reverse complement strand
CAGAGTTAGGGTTGGCGTGATTCATAATTTTCAAGGCTCGGAAGAGGAAGTCATTATTTTTGACACTGTTGAAGGAGTAGGAGCTAAAAAATGGTCAATGCTAAATGAATATAATAATAGCGAAGAAGCAAAAAAGCTGATAAATGTTGCAATTACGCGTGCTAAGTCTAAACTCTATATTATTGCAAATGTTAAATATATTGAAAAAGAGTTTCCAAAGGATGGACTTATTAGGGAGGTAATAGATTATGTAAAATCATATGGCTTGGTCATAAATTCAAGCGAAATTATAAAGAATTGGAGGGCTGAAGACTTCGATAAATCGGTAAATTTGATATATCAAGGTGCTTCTCAATCTATTAAAGGAAGTTTGCTTTACAACCAATATGAGTTCTGGCAGTCATTTATTGAAGATCTCAAAAATGCAAAAGACAGAGTTATTATATTAAGTCCGTTTGTATCGATAGGAGGAACAAACAAGCTCTTAAATTTGTTTATATCGCTCATCAATAGAGGTGTTAAAATTTTTGTTATTACAAGACCTCCCGCCAAACAAGCCTCCTTAGCGGAGCAGTCTAAGGAGTCAATAGAAAAACTAATAGAAGTTGGAGTAAATGTAAGTTTTTGGAGTGAAATGCATCAAAAAATCTCTATAATTGATGATCAAATTTTGTGGGAAGGAAGTCTTAACATATTGAGCCACAATTATACCGAAGAGCAGATGAGACGATTTGAAGGAAAGAATACTATCGAGCAAGTTTATGATAATTTGAATCTTAGGGACTTTTTCTTGTCTCAAAATGTCGATAAGTATTGTCCTAAGTGTTTATCTAAAGGGATAAAAAGCCTTGTGACACTAAAAAGTGGTAAATTTGGCTATTTTTATGCTTGTACAAATCCGAATTGTGATTGGATTTCTCCTTTTAAAAATGGAATTCCTTCAGTAAGAGATAATGAAACCTCCAGTAAACTTAATAGCAAGGCTTTGAGTCAACACTATTCTCAAAATGAAGAGTGGGAAACCTCCATTTGCTATTGGAGCCTTAAGGAAAAGCCAGGCTATAAGTATTCAACAAAAAGAAATGCCTGGTATAAAAGAAAGCAGCGATTATAAATCTCGCTTTATGCTATACTTTACTTTATCAATATTGCTATAATCGAAATTATCAAACTTATTATTGAAATGACTATTGCAATTGTTGAGATTCTTCTGTCGCTAAGCTTGTAATAACTGTCTGTTGCAAATCCACCAATTTTTGTTTTTATTACCCTGTCCTGTATAAGGCGATTTAGTTCGTTTCGTGAGTTTTCAAGAAATCTCTTTGTGCGGGCTTTTGGAATACCAAATTCCTTTAATTTTTACTGATAATTGGATCTATTTCGTCAAGAAATGATTCAAAAGATTTCTTTATCTCAAGCCACTCTTCTTCGTTTAATCTTAAGGAAGGCGTGTTCAATTCATCAATAACTTTATTAATGCTTTTAGCAATTTCTTCATTGAAGATTCTTTTAAATTTACTCACAACAACGCCAGGAAAAATATCTTCTTCAGAACGAATTTCTTCAGTAAATGTATTGTATTTTTCTTGCAGGAGATCTTTTAATATTGCGGATTCCCTTGAAAATATTTCATTTATTGCTTCTTTTCTATCCTTTGTTTTCATAGTGTTTCCCTCTCAATATTAGTATATAGTTATCAAAGTAAAAGTAAAGATTCTATATATTGCAAATAAAAATTATGTAGTGTTCCCTAAATTGGGTGA
>JAEMPV010000015.1 GCA_022759145.1 Caldisericum sp. | reverse complement strand
ATTGTCTATACTCCTTGTATTCCTATATACCTCTATATCCTTCATATGAACCTCCAAACACATTATATTACAAATGCATAAAAACTTTAAAAGAAATAATACATTTTTAGGTTAAAAATACCTTCAATTTTCATAACAAAACCCTGTTCTTACCCAAAATTATGTATGAAAATTAGAGTTTTCATACAGTTTGTGGTGGATATCTCATTGGCCTGATACCTGGACAAAAATACCCTCTGTAATGCCCAAAAATGCGTCCTAAAAACGAGTAAAGGTGTGGGTAGTATATTCAATCTTTGAGGTATTTTTCGTTGATTGTAGAGCGTTTTTTGAAGCAACATTAAAGAAGACAGGTTAAAATAAGTCTTCTACATCTCCAAAAATCTGATCTTTGTATTCTTGATAAGTTATCGTGATTGTCTGTGTATTATAATTCCAATGCAACTAATAGCCAAGATTTTCAAAGCAAGTTGAAGGGAAAGCATTGTCTTGTCATTGATTATCTCAGGGTAAGACCTCTGATAGATCTATATTGTTAATTTTCCAGGTGTTGGTGTTGAAATACATGGCAAAAATTGGTGTAAAGTCAGAATCTTCACCAAGATACAAATTATTGCAATCTTATTCCAAGTCCACAGAAAGATTTTCAAGTTTAAAAGCGGCATAAATTATTATTTTCTTTATAAGTATTATGGGTGCTAAGAGCTCTGCTGCAATAACTGAAATACTCAAAAACGGTATTGATAAGTAGATAACCTTGAATAACCAAAACCATACTGCAAATATTAATAAAGTAAAAACTAATTGAAAAATATCTAAATGTCTTCCTTCTACGTTTCCTAAAATAATTTCTGAGTTAAACGTTCTCATTCCGTTATAGAAGTTGTACGTAGACATCCAAAGGTATAACACAAAGTATTGCAATAAAGAAACAAGTATATAATAGGGTGATTTAGAAGAAGTGAAAAAGGCAAAAATAAGCGCTAAAAAGGGAATAATTGCAGTTAGGCTAATAATGATTGAGCTTAAAAATTTCATGAGAACGAAATTCTCCATTTTTGCTGGAGAGAGTTTAACAAGAAAAATACCTTTCCCTTCAGACTGGAGCAAAAATCCGTAAACAAGGCTCAAAGTAGCCAAAATCAATACAATAAAACTAAAACTGGAATATCGATATGTTACACCATAAGTTGTAAAATCCGAAGAAAATTTTTCTATACTCAGCGGAAGAACTATAAAAATAACAAATATAATAGTTTGATTCAGTAGTTGCGACATGATTAGCCTGAATGATTCTCCTCTTCTCAAGAAAATTAAGAGATCATGTTTGATTAAAAATGGTAAGTTATTAAGGATACTAAAGCCTTCCATCATTTTATGTTGAAAGATATTTTTTGCTCCTTCTTTTTGGTTAAATTCAGGTAAGGTTAACATTATATCGGAGAAAGACTTCGATGCGAAAACCAAGCCCAAAAACATAAAAATAGAAATGCTTATTAAAGAAACAAGGACAACAAAAGAATACAAAAAATTTGGAGCAGGTCTTGTAATACTTACAATTGCCTTTGTAATGTAACTTATGGGATATGGTCCGTATATTGAACTTCGGACATTTGTGAGCATTAAGCTTATAGGGAATGCTAGAAAAATGATAAAAAGCAAAACAAGCAAAGTACTGTTAGGAAGCTTTATAGTAAAACTAACTCTTAATGTTCTCAAAAAACCATTTGTTAAGAGCATAACGATAAATGAAGCAAAAAGTGAAATTAATATAATAGTGACAGTATAAAGAGGAACCAAAAAGATGTAACAAAGGTTTGAAAATACAAAAATTCCAACACGCATAGCCGGCCTGAGTAGTTTAAATACTTGAATCCAGTATATAACAAATGATGGTGCTACAAGTAAAAATATTAGTGTTGAAGAATCTCCAAAGGAAGCCGTTAATTTCGCAATTATTATATCTAAAAAATCAATAGGTCTTAACGCTAAAAATTTGAGCTCTTTTGAGAAGTTGAATAAACTAAAGGCTTCAGTAAAAGAAATTCCAATGCTTGAGAAAATAAGCAGCGAAATCAAAAACCGTAAAGAGCTCGCATTAAAAGGTATTAGATACTTTAAACTGTTAAAATTAGACCCTTGCTCTAATAAAAAAGTGGAGCTCTCTTTAAACGGGAAAATTTTTATAGTAGTACATATTGCAATTAAAAGGGTAATAAAAAATGTGAGTCTTACAGAATTACCCCTTGTCCTCTCTTGACTTAAATTCCAAACTTTCAGAATAGCGTAAGATTTTCTTCGTTTTTCTTCAACGACTCTAATAAATCTTTGTATCCTTCATCCCTCCCTGTAACCTCAAGAAATACTTCCTCAAGTTCCTTGTTTTCGTATTTTTTATGCAAATCTTCCACTTTTTCCAACAGTACAAGCTTCCCTTTGTTGATAATTCCAACTCTATCGCAAAGTAGTTCCGCAACTTCAAGTATATGCGTTGCAAGAATGATTGTATTTCCTCTCTTTTTAAAACTTTTTAGTAAAGACTTTAGAACATAAGAGCTTTCAGGGTCTAACCCATTGAAAGGTTCATCAAGAATAATAACTTTAGGTTTATGAATAACAGATGCAGCAAACGACAATTTTTTCTTCATACCAAAAGAGTATGTTTCTATAAGATATTCAGATTTTTCTTTTAAATTGGTAAGTTCAAGAAGTCTTTGTATACGATTGTTCAAATCGCCTTTTTCTATTCCGTAGAGGATCCCTACAAATTCCAAAAATTCGACTGCTGTAAGCTTATCGTAAAGCAGAGGTTCGTCAGTCATATAACCAATTTTATGTTTTACTACATCTTTATCTTTCACAACATCATGCCCTTCAATAAGCACTGTACCATCAGTTGGTTTTGAAAGAGTTGACAGAATATTTAAAAGAGTTGTTTTACCTGCGCCGTTAGGTCCAAGTAGTCCAAAAATTTCGCCATCATAGATTTGAAAATTTAGATTGTAAAGGACAGGTGTTGAACCATACTGCTTTGTGAGATCTTTTATTTCAATCATCAATCACCCTTATAAGTTTCATTTTTTGTTTCATCTTGTGACTTTTTATTAGAGTCTTTTCCAAAGAAGATTGAAATAGCAATTAAAGCAGTAATAATAATTGGATAAGGAGAGTTGTCAACTTTTCTAATAGCGAAAAAACTTGCTAAAAAAGATGAAATAGATATAGTCAAGAAAATTAAAGAAAGTCCTTTATTATCCTCTTGCCAGGCTTTTTTAAAACCCTTCACACATATGCTGCCAATAAAAAACAAAATTATGAATAAAAGCACGAAAATAAACATATCTTAAACCTCCAAAAATTATTATAATCAAAAAATAAAGATTTTAAACCCACTTAGTATTGGGAGAACAACCTGTTCTCCCAATAATCCACTTTAAATTTCAACATTCATCATT
>JAEMPV010000014.1 GCA_022759145.1 Caldisericum sp. | reverse complement strand
AATTCCTTCTCGTCAGCGTCAATTATTAGAGAAAGCCAAAGACGTAATTCTGCGACATGAACTGCCCAGCCTTTAACATCAACGCCATATAAATTTTTTTGAACGATCTTCTTCTTCAGTTCAAAAGTGTTTTCTATTTCTCCTTTAATTATTTCGTTTAGTGAGTTTCGCAATTCAACCAGAATGTTCATCATTCCAACAAGAAATGATCCAGATCCAACAGCAGGGTCGACTATACTCACTTTGCTTAGTTCTTTTTCGATGTGTTCTGCTTCCTCTTTGCTAATTCCTGTATTTCTAATTTCATGGGGATTAAATACTAAGTCTATAATTTTTTCTTTATCTATTCTTGTTCTGTCGTGTAAATATTCAATCAGAGATAATCTACACATATAGTCAATTTCAGTTCTTGGCGTGTAGAATATACCGGAACTACCTCTCTCCTCTTCCGTAACGAGTGATTCATAAACTTTTCCAAGCATCTCTGGATCAACAGCCACTTCCTTATCAATTGGGAGATCTTCAGAAATAGTAAAGTTGAATGTTTCAAGGAATCCCTTTTTCTTATCGTTCTCGCTAAAATCCGGTTCGAATAACCATTCAAATACTTTATCAGGAACCATTATCCCAAGTTCATCTTCTTTGTCTTTGTAAAACAACCCTCCGTTTAAAAAAGGCATATTATTGAAAGACTCTTTAATTTCGTCAGGCAAATTTGAATTGATATATTCACTTTTTTTATTGAATGCGCCAAAAAACAAACTTGAAAGCCAGACTGAGTAAAAAGTATCCTTATTTTTACCGTATTTTTTGTATTTTTCCCATAAATTCTTTATGTATCGTTTGTCTTGGACATAGTCTTTCCACTTAAGCCATCCTTTTCTTTGCAAAAAATATATAAACATTATTCTTGAAAGCAACTTTTGAGAAAAAGCAAATTTTTGTTGATCAGTAAGCCTTATAGGCGCTTTAATTTCTTTCATAACCTTTTCATATAAGGCAAATCTATAAGCTTCGAAGAATTCTTCTGTTACTTTTTCAACACTAAATGCATCTGTTAAATCTTGAAGCGAAACAAATTTTTCTTCATCTGCCAGGAGCGGTATAAATCTTGACTTTGCTGTATAACTTGGTTCGCCTTTGCCAAGCAAGTATGAAAATCTCTTTGCTGGGCTTGATTCCTTTTCAATTTTATTTTCTACTATTCTTGGTTCAATTTTGACTAAAGAAAATTTCCATTCATCTTTTTTAGACGATGTAAAAGCTACTAACGCTGCACCGATGATTTCATTTTTAATATATTTTTCTACTGCATCTCTTAGCGCTGTTCGTGCCCTAATTAAAGAATTTTCGTCTTTAAGTTGAACGCTTAATACATCTATAACTTTACCGTTTGGATCTTTGTATCTTCCTAAAATTTCAAAACTTTCTATATAAGAAGCAATATTTTGTCGAAGAAATGACGAGAAGTTTATTTTTTGATTTTTGGGTTCAAACTCTTTTAAAAGGTTTCTTATGAAGTTGGTAAACCTTTCCTTATCATATTCATTTTCGAAAGTAGTTTCAATTAACCTTATTGCTTGTTCTTTTTTCATTTTATTCCTCCTTCAGAAATAATGAGAGAATAACTTCGCGCTTTGATGTTGGTGATTCTTTTTGCGTTGCCAGGTGTGAAGCGAGAAGCTCGCTTGGTATTGATCTTTGTAGAATTGCAACTATTTTTAAGGGATTTTCTTTATCCTTAGTTTCAAGTTGTTCCCAAGATTCTTTTACCCTGCTTAAGGGGGTTTTGGTAATTGAACCTTCATAAAGTTTTTCCTTTACAAGTCTAAGGAATTCCTCCTGTTCTTCGGTAAGAATTTTGGCATTTTCGAGAGCGAAACTTACTATTCCCTCAACTTCTTTTTCTATTCCTTTTATTTTGGCTTTTATAGTTTCATCTGTTAATTCATTAAACTTTTCCTTATTCTTCAAAAGAAGTTTATAAAATTCGTCTTTAGGGAGCGTTTCTTTTTTCTCGTTAATTTCTGATTCAAGTATCTTTGCAGCTGTTAAAAAATCGATTTCATAAGCATCTGTAGATTCATTAGAAATTATGAATTTATCCAATTTACCTTTTCTAAAATAAGTAACTAATGAATTTGGCGAAACAATATCTTTAAATGATTGTGTATATTTTTTTGCTGTGCGAGCCTTTTTCGGCAATTTTTTTATTTTCTCAAACAGGTCTGGATTGTTATCTCTTATATTTTTAATAATAGCAAAATATTTTAGGTTATCTGAATCTTCTTCATCGCCTTCTAAAGTTTTCTTCGAGGTTAATCTATCGAACAATTCATGTGATTCAACCGGTTCGCCTTCGGTTAGTATTGAGGCGTCGCCTCCGAGTAGTGTAAGGAAGGCATTAACTTTTGCCCGGGCAGTTTCTTCTAACTGAATTTCGTTGTTTGCTTTCTTTGTTGGGAAGAAATTAAAAGTATAAATTTTATCAAATGGTGTATCGATTCTATTTATACGACCAACTCTTTGTATCAGTCTTGTTGGATTCCATGGTATATCGTAATTAATAACAACATTTGATCTATGGAGGTTAACACCTTCTGACAAGACTTCTGTAGCAACAAGAATCCTATAATCATCTTTTTGCACCCTTGCTTTTGCATCAAAGTTTTCGATTACTTTGTCTCTTATGCTTGTGTCTGAGTCTCCTGTGAAAAGAAGGGAGCAATTGCCCAATTCCTTATTAATGTTTTCAACAAGATACTCTGCTGTCTCTTTCGACTCGGTGAAGATTACAACTTTGTTCTTACTAAGAATTGGATTGGTTTTTAATTCTGAAATAAGTTTGTTAAGTTTGGGGTCTTCGTTTATTGATGCCCACATATTCTTTATATCTTTAAGAATTTCAAGGTCTTTCTTAATATCCTGGATAAATCTTTCTTTGAAATCCAAACTACTATACTTTTTTGCCTCTCCTTTGTCAATCAGTTCTTCGACTTTGTCGTCTTCGCCTTGCTCGAGCAATTCAAAAATCTTATTGGAATATTTTTTACTTACATAAACATTTCCATTCTCGTAATTTTTCACGAAACCCTCATAAGACTCTATAAATCTTTCTACCGATTTTTTAAAGGCATAGAAACTACTTTCCAGTCGCTTCACAAGCAAGACTTTCATAAACCCGCCCATATTGGCTTGGGATTGTTTTTCAAGTTCTGAAATGGGATGCTTAAGGTAGAGCAATGGCGTATACCTTGCATATGTAAAATCCTGCGTCAAGTATTTCAGAGTTTTGTCAAATATTTCATCTTCTTTGTCATCAAATTCATAGTAGAACCTTTTTGGATCCTCGATTTTAGGAAATTTTATATTGTTCTTTTTTAAGTCTTCAGAAAAATATTTTTCTATCTCGTTTCTTGTTCGCCTTACCATTAGATACCTTAATACCTTTTCTCTTATCTCCTTTGCGTTTTCTCTGTTGAGTTCAATAAACTTTTTGGGATCCTTTCTTTTATCGACTTTTTTTAGCTTATTATCAAGTCTTGTAAAAAAAGCTTCAATGTCAGGAACTCCTGGAATTGTACTTTTTCTTTTGTTTTGAAAAAGAGAAATCATGTTTAAAATATCTTTTGGAGAATTATTATATGGTGTAGCGGTAACAAGGATTACTCTCTTTCCTCTTACTATCCTTGCAAGTCTTTCGTAGTTAATAGTGCTTTCGTTCCTAAAACGGTGAGCCTCATCAATTATTACATTCTCAAATTTATCGAGTCCATATTTCTCTATATCATCAAGCTTGCCAGTTGAGAATGTTTTTACTGGGATATGAAATTCAAAGAATGCATTGGGCCATGATCCAGGGTTCTTTTCGTCTAGCAAAGCCGGTGGTGCAATGACTATTGTTCTTCCTTCAAGTTGGGAAGCAAGCATCGTTGCAATATATGTTTTCCCAAGACCTACGACATCTGATATAAATACACCGCCGTATTCTTCAAGAATTTTCTTTGCATTTATTACTGCCTGTCGCTGATACTCTAAGTCTTTAAATCCTTCTGGTAGATGCTTTATGAAAAGATTGTCATCTAAACTTAAGTCTTGTCTAAAATATTCGTAAAGAAACTTCAAGTAAAGTTCATAAGGAGTAATATTTTCGTTTAAGTAGGTCTTATTATCGACTGTCGTAATAAATTCGTCGCTAACATCTACTGAATCTTCCCATAAACTGTTGAACTTTTCTAATGCAAAAAAATAGTCTTCTTCTCTTTTAAGTTCAACATTGAACTCCAAATTATCAATTAAACCTCGCTTTGAGAAGTTACTTGAGCCTGTAATGACTCTTCCGATATCTCTGTCACCGCTTTTAAAAGTAAAAATGTATAATTTTGCATGAAGATTTCTTGAAGGAAAAGCTCTTATCTCTAACTTGCCACTTTTTAACCACTCTTTGAATTTTATTATGCCCTCTTCAATCTTTGGACTATCTTCAGAGTTTTCAAATTCAGCAGTTAATAGATCACTATATATTCTTTTTGTCTCAAAATGAGAAGCCTCAAAAAGAGACAGTTGCTTTTCATCCTCTTCGGAGATTAAATTATAAGTCTCCTCGCTTGTACCTATGCCTATCAAAATCCTTATTTTCTCAGTATTTTCGAGTGCCTTATAAATCTCATGGAAGCCGCTTAGATAGAAGTATCCTACTAAGCAATCAAAGGTTTTACAGTCTTTGATAAGTCTTACGAATCTTTCTTTTAATGTCTCGTTTTCCTCGTTTGTAATAAATGTTAATCCTGACATTGGACTCTCCTTATCACTTAAAAATGAAAATATTTACTTGTGTCAACCATTGACATATCCTGCTTTTCTGGTAGTTGGTCATCAATAAATATATATAATTAAATGGTTTGAGAATTTTATCTCTATTTGTGTATATTGTTTTCTTATTAATTGCTTCTTTATACACTTTGTTTTTTTCCTTTTAATATCATTTTATCTCTTCTATTAATTTTTCCAAATGCCATTTG
>JAEMPV010000013.1 GCA_022759145.1 Caldisericum sp. | reverse complement strand
GCTGGTTTTCCTTCAACCATATTCGCCTCCTTATTTTATTTTACAACATCTTCATAAATAAACAATATCTCCCCAGATATTTCCATCCTCTACAAAAAGGAAACCTAAACTGGGCATTTGTATTGCAAGAGAACCGGGATTAAAAAACAGCGATTCATTAATATACTTATTCATAGGTTGATGCGTATGCCCGAAAACATAAGCATCGCAATGCTTTTCAAAACTTGCTTTAATCCTCTCTTCAATACCTTTTGGTCCGCCGCTACCATGCGTAAGACATACTCTTAAGCCACCTATCTCCACACTAATCTTATCTTTAAGATGTTCTTTTATCAAAGGTTCGTCCATATTTCCAAAAACTGCATAAACAACCTTTTTAAATGAATTTAAGTAATTTAGAACTTCAATAGAAGTAAAATCACCCAATGCAAAAATCGCATTCACATCCTTTACATATGCGCTTAAATCAGGAATTACTGATATTCTATCTGGAAAATGGATATCAGAAACAACAAGTATCTTAATCATCTTTTAAATAGGTGCACCAAACTCCTCAGATTCCTTACCAAGTCCAAGTCTCTTTAAATGCATCTTTGTGGGTATTCCTTCCTTAGACCATCCCCTTGCCATATAGTATTCGTCAAGCATCTTCTGAAGTTCTTCCTCGGTAACATAATGCCCTTTGCTTACGCCATTTGAGATAGGGTCATGAGTAACTCTATAAGGAAGATAGTCATCTTTTCTCCCAAATCCTTCTCTTACATTGAAGAGTTTTTGGAGATTGTATATACGCTCACCGATTGTCATTATCCAATCAACACCCATTTTTATACCCGTAACTGCTTCTATTCCTTCTAACATTTCATCTTCAAGCCAGAAAAGACTTCTTGAGAACTTACACATTCCAATCGTATCGTAAACGGTCATAAAGTCTTCGCCGGTTTTAACCTCATAGCCTTTCCAGTTTGTAGAAAGTCTATCAACATTTGATAATTTCCAGAACTTGCCGGTTAGTTCTGGTGCATAGATACCACCTGTCAAATGGCATGCTCCTCTTACAGAAACGGCAATTGCAAGAGCCATTCCCTTTAAACCTCTAACATCGTAAGCAGGTGGCTCTAAGCCCTTTACTTCAAGCGCAAATTTGTAAGAATCCTTACCGAGTTTTTGTGAGGCTTCCTTAACACCATTGAACAGAAGTTCGCCAAGTTTTCCTTCTCTTTTTGCGAGTTTTTCCATTGCAGCAACTGCAGCATCTCCGTTGCCAAACCTCAAATCAAGACCATCGGTATCTTCTTTAGTGAGCAATCCTTTCTCGTATGCTTCCATTGCCCAGGCAAGTGTAACGCCTGCAGAAATTCCGTCAAGACCCGCTCTATCACAGATTTCGTTTAACTTTGCCGTTACCTCAATATCCTCTATGCCAAGAACTCCGCCCAATGAGTATAATAGCTCGTATTCAACACCTTCAACTCTCAATCCTGCGTATTTTCCTTCCTTAATAACTATGTGCCTTCCGCAAGGCTTATTACAGTTCGGACACGGATGTAACTTTTCTGTATATTTTGGAGACCAGTAATAGGGGTCAAGGTGTGATTTCCCATCGGGATGTGCTTTAAAACTGTCTTCAAAGTAACTTTGCTGCCAGTTCTTCACAGGGAATACACCAATCTCTTTGTTTACCCACTCATAAAACTCACCTGAACCATATGCCATATCTAATTTCGCAACTTCGCTTCCTATAATTTTTCCATTCCACTTTTTTATTGCTTCTTTGAGTTTTTCAGAACTTGCAACAGGAATATCTTTGGTCCCTTTAACAGCAATTGCCTTAAGCATTTTGCTACCCATTACAGCGCCACCACCAGCACGTGCTGCCTGACGCTCTTCAAAATCAATTCCTGAAATCTTTGAAAGCATTTCACCAGAGTATCCAATAGCGCAAGTGTTCACATTACCATGCTCATTTTTTAAAATCTCCTGAGTCTCGATTGCATCTTTACCCCAAAGATTTGATGCATCCTTCAGTTCTACTTTGTCGTCTTCAATCAAAAGATATACAGGTTTTACGCTTTTTCCTTTAACAACAAGCGCATCGTAACCAGCCTTTTTGAGAGCAACACCAAGATAAGCGCCTGCAATGCTTCTTCCAAATGCATTTGTTAATGGAGACTTAAAAGTAAGGGCAGTTTTTGATGCAGTCGGAAGTCCAGTTCCTACAAGTAAGCCTGGTGCAATAACAAGCACATTCTCTTCCGAAAGTGGATCCAAATGAGGTTGCGTGTAATCAAAAAGTAGTCTTGTTGCAAGACCAAGCCCACCAAGGTACTTAACATAAACCTCTTCAGGAAGAGTTTTTACCTCGACATTACCGTTTGTTAAGTCGACTTCAAGGTACTTACCAAATACTCCTTGCATTTTTCCACCTCCTTTATTTTTCAATAAAACTCTTTATTAATGACACCGCATTTTTAAGGTCATTTAAATCAACTACCTCACCTTGAGTATGAATATAACGAGTAGGAATTGATACCGCTGCAGTTTTTACTCCTTCTTTTGTTATCTGCATTGCAAAGGCATCTGTTGTTCCACCAGTAATAACTTCAAGTTGGTAAGGGATTTTGTTTTTCTTTGAAACTTCAATTAACTCATTTCTAAGTTCAATATTGGTAATCATTCCTCCATCCATAACTTTAATCGCAGGACCTTTACCAAGTTCAAGTGCGTTAAGATGAGGATCAGTGTAATCTAAAGCACTTGTTACATCCACTGCAATTCCAAAATCAGGCGTTATCTCGTATGTGGAAGTCCTCGCACCTTTTACTCCAATTTCTTCTTGAACAGTGAATACAACATAGAGGTCATATTTTAAGTTTTTCTTCTTCACATTCTTAACGAGTTCTATAAGAACGGCGCATCCAGACCTATCGTCAAGTGATGGAGAAATTACTCTATCTCCATTTTGGCTATAAAGAGGATAAAAAATCCCTTCTGTTCCAATATTGATTAGAGCCTGCGCTTCCTTCTTACTCTTTGCTCCAATATCAATAAAAAATTTCTCAACCTTAAGCTCTTTCGGTTCCCAGGGATTATCCTTATCATCGTGATAAACTGTTCCCACAATGCCATTTTCAAACAACACACGGCTTCCTAATAAAAAAGTAGCACGCAAACCACCAATTGAAGTAAATCTTATCAAACCGTTTTTGTCTATGTCGGTTACAATAAATCCAATACTATCAAGATGTGATGCAAGCATCAGTTTTGGTCCATCATGAGGAATATGTACAACAAGATTTCCAAATTTATCTTCGTTAATTTCACAGTCACACTTCTTTAATTCTTCCTTTACAACGCCTTTTACCTTTTCTTCCTTTGATGAAGGTCCAAATGCCTTCACAAGTTTTTCTAAAATATCTTCCATGTTACCCCCTTTATAGCGACTTCAAAAATTCAATTATCAATTTCTTCGTATTCTCGTAATCCGATAACTTAAATAGTGAGACCGGAGAATGAATATATCTTACAGGAACGGCAACGACAAGAACTTTTACACCACTTTTTGTGAGTTGTATTCGTGAAGAGTCGGTTCCTCCAACAAAAACCTGTTTAAATTGATAAGGTATTTTAAGGCGCTCTGCTATCTTTACAAGTTTTTCTCTTAATTTATGGTCAGTTATCACTGAATTGTCCTTTATTGTTATTACGGGACCATTTCCAAGTGTTGTGCACTTCTCATGTTCGCTAACATCAGGGAAATCTGCAGAGATTGTACCTTCAAGAGTAATAGAAATATCCGGTGTATATTTAAAAGCCCCAACGGTTGCACCACGCAGTCCAACTTCCTCTTGAGAAGAAAAAAGCCCAATTAAAGGAAAATTGAACTTCTCCTTAATAATTTCAGAAACAAGAGCACAACCGAGCCTATCGTCAAACGCTTTGCCAATGTAAGTGTCGTCTGAGAGAGACTCAAAAGAAACATTAAATCCTATAAAGTCACCAATATTTACAATTTTTTGAACCTCTTCTTTTGATTTTGCACCAACATCAATAACCATATCCCTTGCACTCTCAACAGTCTTTCGTTCGTTTGCTTCTTGTAAGTGTATTGGCTTAACTGCAACAATACCTTTGACTTTGTTTTTACCAATAACAACCCTTTTTCCTAAAAGAACTCTGTCGTCTATTCCTCCGACTTTGGTAAATTTTACAAACCCATCGTTAGTAAAACCTTTTACAAGAAGCCCCACCTCGTCCATATGGGCATTGAGCATAACCTTCGGTTTCGGAGAATCAAGATTCTTTATAGCAATAAGGTTCTTAAGACCGTCAACTTCGAAACTGTCAACATATCCCTTTATCTCGCTTTTGAGAATTTCTATAACTTCATCTTCAAATCCAGAAACTCCGTAAGCATTACTTAATGCTTTAATAAGTTCAATATTCGCCATTTTGATCACCCAAGGGTTCAAATTCTTCTATAAATAGTTTTAATAATTGAACAGTCTTATCAACATCAAACGGATCAAACATCTCCACAGGCGTATGCATATACCTTATAGGTATGCTAACCAAAGCAGTAGGAATAGAAGACCTCACAAGGCTAATCTTGTCAGCATTGGTTGAAGAAAGGACAGAAACTTCTTTCCCATACGGTATACCGTATTTATCAGCAATAGAGGCAAGTCGATTTGTAAGTTCTCTGTTAACGGAAATGCCAAAGAATATCGCAGGACCTTTTCCTAACTCAAACCCATCATCAGATGAAACTCGATATTGTGTTGCAAACGTTACATCGACTGCAATAGCAACATCCGGGAATATTGAGTAAGTTGAAGTAATAGCACCTAAGCCTGTTAATTCCTCCTGAGAAGAAAATAATGCATACACATTAACCTGGTGTTTTATATTCTTAAGAGATTTTAAAGTTTCTATAAGTGCATAGACGCCAAGTCTGTTGTCAATCGACTTACCGATATAATAATTACCTACTTTATCGAATTGTGGTTCAAAAGTAACATAATCACCTACCGATACCAACTCTTTAACCTCGGTTTCTAAAAGTCCTGTATCCACAAAAAGTCTATCGAATGAAAGCGCGCTGTTCTCTTCACCTGACTTTACAAGATGATACGGTTTTATACCAATAACTCCTTTAATTTTTCTTTTTCCGTGGATAATTACCTTCGAACCTGGTAAAATTTTAGAGTCGATAGAACGTGCGGTAATCTTAACAAAACCATTTTTCTCAATACTTGAGACAACCATAAAAACTTCATCAACATGTGCCTCAAGCATTAAGGTACATTTACCACTCCCTTTTTTAAAAGCAACAATAGAATTACTTTTATCGTGAATCCTTACATCATCAACATAGCCTTTTAATTCTTTCTCTATTATCGGATATATAGATTTCTCATTGCCAGTTGGAGCAAAACTTTCCGATAAAGCCTTTATAAGAGATTCGTCCATACATCACCCGAAAAAGATTTTAAGTTCTCGTTCGGCATCCTCTCTGCTTGATGAGGCATGCACAACATTCTCGGTTAGATACGGTGAAAAATCACCTCTAATACTTCCGGGCAATCTCTTCTCGGGATATGTATCACCCACAAGAATTCTACAATTGAGTATTGCACTTTCTCCCACAATCTTCATAACAACAACAGGACCAGAAATTGAATAATTTATGAGTTTTTCAAAGTAATCTCTCCCCTTATGTTGTGCATAAAGTTCCTCTGCCAACTCTCTTGAAAGCGTTAACATCTTCAAATCGGCAATAGTTAATAATTTCCTCTCAAACCGGGAAATGATTTCTCCAATTAGCCCTCTCTTAACTCCGTCTGGCTTAATCATTACGAAGGTTTCTTCAATCATATTTCCTCCAGTTTATCAAGATACACCTCTTTATCTTCGGGATTATACCCTATTAATTCCGCATATCTTCCAAGTTCGATTATACTCTTTAAAGTTTCTTCTGCATCAGACTCGGACATCTCCTCTTGAAGAATTTCAAGAAGATCTTCTTTATCAATAGAGTTATCTTTGGACTTTATGAGAATGTTAATTACCTTCTTAAAAATAGGTAATTTCTTTAGTGAATCCTTAAAAATGATTTTTCGTTTATTTTCGTCACCTTCAACAAGATCCCTTCCCAAATCTGTTAGGAATACATCTCCTTCTTTAACTTCAACAAAATTCATCATTTGTGCAAGTTTTAGAAGAGAGATTAGTTCATCTGCTTCAATTTCAATGTCCTCTGGAATCATGTAAATGTCAACTTTTCCATCCGAGTCATCCAAATAGACTAACAAACCAATAAGTTTTCCTACTTCTACATACGGCAATGGCGATATGTCATCCATCATTTTCCCTTTCCGGGATTCACCTCCTTACTTAAACTTGAACCAAGTATCATTGAATATATTTTATCATAAACACTGTAAAATTCCTTGCTTTCTCTGTCACGGGGACGTGGTAAATCAATGGATACATCAGCAATAATCTTGCCCGGATGCGTAGAAAGAATAATAATTCTATCAGAAAGATATACAGCTTCTTCTATGTTATGAGTCACAAGAAGAATCGATTTAAGAGACAACTTTTTAGACTCCCATAAATCCAAAATTTCTGAACGGAGGTTTTCTGCAGTTAATGCATCAAGTGCAGAGAAAGGCTCATCCATAAGAAGTAATTCTGGTTCCATAATAAGCGCTCTTGCTATACCAACTCTTTGTTTCATTCCACCAGAGAGTTCTCTTGGGTATGCTTCTTCAAAACCTTCCAAACCCACCATATCAATGTATTTAAAAGCCTTTTTCAATCTTTCCTTAAGAGGAACTCCTCTTGCTTCAAGTCCCAGGGTTATATTCTCAGTAACATCGAGCCAGGGTAACAAACCAAATGTCTGAAATACCATGCTTGTATAGGGATTTATTCCTTTGATTTCCTCGCCTCTGAAGAAAACACTTCCTGATGTTGGTTTCAAAAGGCCAGCAATAATTCTTAAGAGTGTGCTCTTGCCACAACCAGATGGACCAACAAGGCTTACAAATTCATTCTCACTTATATCAAAACTTATGTCCTCAAGTATAACAACTTCTTTATTTTTTAGAGGGAATGTCTGATAAACATTCCTGACACTCAAGAGTTCCATTATGCCTCCATCTTATATCTATCAAGGATTTTATCATAAAGAGGACGATAAACAAAGTGGTTAATCGAGTAGACCATCAATACAAGGCTTACAAGGGCAAGAGTAAAAAGTGCTTTTTCGTTATTGGCGAGAGAAGTATTCAATAGTGCTCCAATCCCCTGAACTGAAAAAGGATGTCCTTTTATATCTATGTATTCAGCAACTACAAGTGCATTCCAAGCACCACCCATAGCAGTAATAGTTCCAGTCAAAAAAGACGGTAGCATTGCAGGAATAAGTAACCTTTTAAGCCTTAAAGTTCCTTTCACACCATAAGAATCAACAACTTCAAGAAGGTCGTTAGGAATAGCCTTTAAGCCACCTAAGACAAGGAAAAAGATATACCACTGCATACCCGTAAGAATAAGAATTATAGATGCAAGTTCAAGACCAAATTTAAACCTCAAAAGAAAGAATAGTAATAGCGGGAAGAAGGAAATTGCTGGTATTGAGGATAAAATTTGGAAAATAGGCAAAACGAAATTTGCAATCTTTTTCCTGTTGTACAAAAAAATTGCTGTTGGGACAGTCCATAAAACTGCAACAACATAAGAGGAAAATACTCTTAGCGTAGAGAAGAAAAGTGCTTTTAATACTGTCAAAATGTATGAAAGTTTAAAAGTAATGACTATGTTATATATTCCCTTAACAGTATAAAAGGCAAAGAATAGCAAGGCGGCAGTTGATACAGCAACAAAGGCATATTTTACAATTTTTTCTATTACTGTAAATATCCTCGATTTGAAATAGCGCCTAAGATTTAGCCTTTCAAACTCTATGTTTTCAAATGGTTTTTTCAAAAAGTTTATGATGGTGCCTATAAAATCCCAAAAGAGAATTACTATATCTAAAACTTCCTTCTCCTCTTCTTCTCCAGGGCTTATCGAATATCTAAATTTCCTTGCCCACTGATTTAGAGGACGCCACATAAACATATCAAGGAAGAGAATCGTTACAGCAAGTGCAAGAATGCCAAGCAATACAAGTCCAATTTTATTTTCCGTTGCAGAAACGAGGATAAAACTTCCAATTCCAGGAAGTCTGAACGATTTTTCGCCAACCGCAAATATTTCAGATGCAACAAGAAAATACCAACCGTTTGACCAGGAAACAATACTATTGGAAATTATTTTTGGAATTGATGCAGGAATATATAACCTCTTCAGTTCCAAAACTCTAAGGGGATCAAAGAACTCATACGCCTCCTGTATATCCTTTGGAATGCCTTTTATGCTTTCGTAAACACCAAATGCTATATTCCACGATTGAGATGTAAAGATTAAAAATATTGCTGCAAGTTCAACACCAATAATTGAGTGTGGAAAAAGAGAAATAAAGAATGCAATTGCAACAGGGAAAAACCCTAATATAGGAACTGACTGCAAAATATCGAGAATTGGTATCATTATTGCTTCACGTCTTGGGCTTGTTGCCGCAAGATAACCATAAGTAAAAGAGAAAAGAAGCGACAACAGATATGCAGAAAACATTCTTACTAATGACCTAAAAATATAGGATGGAAGTGCTGAAACCTTTAAATCTTCAACATATCCTGCTACATTTATTTGATTTCGATAGAAACCATATACGACTCCTACAAGAAGGAGAATTATTGCAAGTTGCAAAATGACTTGTGTTAATGAACGTTTCTCTTTCATCTTTTAAAATGCCGGTGGATTTTCCTCATCAAATTTTTCTTCTGTTTCTCTTATTATTTCGAAAACAACAGTGTTATAAGGGTCAGGACAGGAAACATAAGCCTTATTTTCGTCTTTCTCCCAGGGCAACTTGCCACCATATCTTAATGGCGTTATAAACGGCCAAAGTGAGACAAAAGCCCAACCGCAAAAACTAATTGGAACAGGCTGGCCATTTTCGTTAATTTCAAACTCGTCTCCAACCTTTAGGTTTGCTGCACAAGTGCCTCTTACCTCAACAACCCTTATTTTTATCTTGTATATTGCCATATCATTTTATTTTATCAAAAAATACCTTTTTTCAAACACAAAAAGTCTAATTTTATGTATAATTCAGGTATGAAGAAAGATAATATCGACTCAAAAGTTAAAGAAAAAGTGCTCGGCAAGAAGGCTTATATCTATAATGTAATTATTTCTATTTTGTTTGTTGTGCTTCTTTTTGTTTATTACAAGCTGTTTCCACCGCACACCATAGCGCCAATTCAGTCATTTGACGGAACAGTTAGTTTATTTTACACACCAGATATGGGAAAAACTCCCGTTTTAGATGGCATAAAAAATGCTAAATCATCCATAGATATTGAAGTATACACATTCTCGGATTCAGATATCCTTCAAGAACTTGTAAGTGCTAAAAAGAGAGGAGTTAGGATTCGCGTAATCCTTGAAGAAAATCCATATGGTGGGTACAGCGCAAACAAAGAAACCAAAGACAAACTTTCATACTACGGCATCGAAAACAAATGGAACAACAAAGCATACAATTTTACCCATTCGAAATTTATGATCATCGACAATCGAACAGGCTACATAATGACTCTTAACTTAACGAAATCCGCATTCACAAAAAATAGAGAGTTTGGCGTAATAGTTAACGATGAAAACATTGTAAAAGAACTTTCTAAGATATTTGAAGCGGACTGGAAAAGGGCACCATACAATCCGACCGAAGGAACACCACTTGTTGTGAGTCCTGAAAATTCAAGACAAAAGTTAGAAAGTCTTTTAAAGAGCGCAACAGGAGAAATACTCATTTACGCTGAAGAAATTCAGGATCCCGAAATTATGGACATTCTTAAAAAGAGAAGAGCCTTTGGGGCAGATGTGAAAATTATAATAGCGGATCCACAAAATGTAAAAGATAACGAAGCTGCTATAAGCGAACTTAAAAGATACGGCATAGATATAAAATACATCACAAGCCCATATATCCACGCAAAAGCGATAGTTGTAGATAGAAAATATGCCTTTGTAGGGTCGGAAAATCTCTCAACAAATTCACTTGATAATAACAGAGAGGTTGGAATTATACTAAGCTCTCCTGAAATAATAGACAAATTAAGAGAGGTTTTTTTCTGGGACTTTGCAAAATAAAACTATCTTCCGTAAGTATCTGTAAGGTCTTTTAGCTGGCTGAATTTATCCTCATCTATATCGCTAAATTTGAGTTTAAATCTCCAATTGCCTTTTGCAGTTCCTGGCGTATTCATCCTATAATTTTCGTTAAGCCCAAGAACATCTTGCACAGGGATAATAGAGTATTGTGCTATAGAAGAGTGAGCAAGCCTTATCAAATCAAAGTTTATGGTCTCTAACGTAGGCGTTTTCCCTATGTATTTTTCAAGATAGGCTTTACCATCATTTGGCAGTTCAAATTTAAACCATCCAATAGCAGTATTATGATCATGAGTGCCTGTATAAACAACTGTCGGATTTTTGTAATTATGAGGAAGATATCCATTTTCAGGCGAGCCATCAAAAGCAAACATTAGGATCCTCATATTGGGAATTTTATAATGCTCAATCACTTCAACAACATCTTCGGTAATTAAGCCAAGATCTTCTGCTATGAAAGGCATTTCTGGAAAATTCGCTTTTATGGTATCGAAAAATTCATAAACAGGTACTTTAATCCATTCGCCTTCTTTTGCATTTTCCCTTCCTGCATCAATTGCATAATAGGCAACAAAACCTCTAAAGTGGTCAATTCTTATGATATCAACAAATTTCAGCAAATGCGCAATTCTTCTAACCCACCAATTAAAGCCTGTTTCCTTGTGCTTATCCCAGTTATATACAGGATTTCCCCAGAGTTGCCCATTTTCATTAAAGTAATCTGGTGGAACACCTGCAACCTTTACTGGCAATCCATACTCATTCAAGTTGAAAAGTTCTCTATTTGCCCACACATCAGGGCTATCGAGATCAACATATATTGGGAGATCTCCTATCAAATCTATACCTAAATCATTTGCATACTTTTTCATTTCCATAAACTGTCCGTATGCAACAAATTGTAGAAACTTTACAAAGCGAATATCTTCTTTTAATGTTTCTTTTGCAAGATTGAGAGCCGCTGTATCTCTATTTTTAAATTCAGAAGGCCAATCAAACCATCCAACATTGCCAAACCTTCTTTTCAAAGCCATAAAAAGGGCAAAGTCCTCAAGCCAAAAAGAATTTTCAGCACAAAATGACTCAAATTCATTGCTATCTTTAAAATTTTCGTAGGATTCTCTAAAAGCATCAAATTTATTTTCAATTACCTTCTCAAAATCTACGGTATTAGACTCCTCAATTTCGTACTTAGACAAATCACCCTTTAATAATCCAGAATCTACAAGTTTTTCAATACTTATAAAGAGAGGATTAATTGCAAACGCAGAAACAGAGTGATACGGAGAATTATCAAAGAAAGGCTCAGTTGGCCCTATGGGTAAAATCTGAAATAGTTTTTGATTAGATTTTTTTAGTAAATTAATGAAGTTCTTTGCTGTATATCCTAAATCACCAATGCCATATTTGCTCGGTAAACTTGTAATATGCATTAACACTCCGCTTTTACGTATTTTTTGTTTTTCCATAATAAAACTCCTTAAACCATAAATTTACGCAAGGTAATTTTACAGCAAAAAGAGAAAAGCGCAAAGAATTTAAGTTCTATTTTTGGTAGATTTGCTTAGTGCATCTTTACCTCAGTTCCAAATCTCTTTTTATTTCTTCGATAAGTTTCTCAGTTTTTTCAAGATTTCGGTTTATCATTAGGAATCTTGCACCCATTGAGGCACATTTTCTTGCAGTATAGTAACTAATGCCCGAGGTTGTATAAGTTATCACAACAAGAACATTAAAAGGTTCCTTACAAACTTTTGTCTTTTTAAAACTATTTCTTATCATTTCTATAATGTTAGAAACTTTATGCTGGGGCTAATACTTCCGAACCTTTGAAAAATCTGCCATATCTTATCACTAAAAAATACTTCTCATAAAAGACCTGTAAAGTCTATTTAAGTGAGGTATATTATCAAAAATGTTGCCTCAAAGATCGCAGTAGTCTCTTTGGTCAATTATTAGTCAGATTATAATTAGTTAATGACTAAAAACATGAAAATAAAAATGGCTCCCCGTGTAGGACTCGAACCTACAACCTAGTGGTTAACAGCCACCCGCTCTGCCGGTTGAGCTAACGGGGAACCCGTCTCGCTATATAGAATAGCAAATTTTTGCTTTTTGTCAAGAGGTTAGCCTTTTTTTCTCTCAAGAACAGGACAGAAAAGAGGGATATTTATTCCACAACCTGCACAATTTACGTTTCGACAATCCTCAGTAATTACTTCGTTTATAGCATTCTTGTATTCTCTTAACAGGAAATTTTTTGAAACTCCTGTATCGATGTGTTCCCACGGAAGTTTAGCATCAAGAGGAACTTCATTGAGGTATGCTTCCATCGAAACTCCTTCCTCATCAAAGGCTTTCTTCCATATGTCAAAATTAAAATACTCGCTCCAGGCATCCATCTTTGCACCAAGTTTAAATGCCCTCTCTATCACATTAGAAAGCGCTCTGTCGCCTCTATCAAGAATTACCTCAAGCGCACTCATCTTAAAATCAGAAAAATCAACTTTCACATTTCTCATTCTAAGTTCCTTAAGTAAGATTTTCTTCTTTTCTTCAAGAGATTCAATACTTTCGTAGCGTGCCCACTGAAAAGGTGTATTTGGCTGGGGCATAAAGGGATTTATGCTAAGATGAATTTCAAATGGTTTCTTAAAAGTTTTTACCGATTCACCTAATTTAAGCATTTCTTTTGTTAGTTTGGGAATTTCAAGGACATCATCCAGAGTTTCAGTAGGAAGCCCTATAATGTAATAAAATTTAAGGGTATGGAATCCAAGAGACACTGCTGTTTTAACAACTTCAAGGATCTCCTCGTTTGAAATAGTTTTGTTTATTACCCTTCTTAGCCTTGGAGTTGCAGCCTCTATTGCAAAGGTAAGACTATGGACTTTTTGCTCAAGAATTGCTTCACCTAATTCTCTTGTGAATTTGTCTATCCTCAAAGAGGGTAATGATACTGAGACATTAAAATCCTTTGTCAGTTTTTTAATAAGATTTATTAGTCCGCTCATATTAGAATAGTCATTTGTACTAAGAGAAAGAAAAGTTATTTCTTCGTAACCAGTGTTTTTCAGAACCTCATAAGCATATTTTTCTATAGTTTCAATACTTCTTTCTCTAACAGGTCTATAAACAACGCCTGCCTCACAAAACCTGCAACCACGGGTACAACCTCTGAAAATTTCAACATACGCCTTGTCCATTATTATACTTCCAAGGGGAACAATAGGTTTAGTGGGGAAATAGGAATGTTCAAAATCCCTTATCACATCCTTTACAACCTTTTTACCGTTTTTCTCAACTATAAAATTCCCTTGTTTCTCAAATTCGAAAAACTTTGGCACATATACGCCTTTTATTTTGGAAACTTCCCTTAGAAATTCCTCCTTATTTCTTACATTTCTGCCAAGTTCAAGAATTTTTACGAATGATTCTTCCCCTTCTCCCAGCACAAAAAAATCAATAAACTTAGAAAGAGGCTCAGGGTTATAGGCAGACGTCCCGCCCATAAAAATAATAGGAGATTCTCTTTTTTCAGAATGCAATGGAATTTTTGAAAGATCAAGGATATTAAGAATATTGGTATAGTCAAGTCCCGTTTGAACGGAGAAACCTATAAAGTCAAACTCGTCTAAGGGAATTCTCGACTCAAGTGAAAACAAAGGAATTGAATTTTTACGCAAATACTCTTCTAAATCTGGAAGTGGCAAAAACGCTCTTTCAACGACAACACCATCTAACTCATTGCCAAGATGGTAAAGAATTTTAAATCCGAAAGACGACATTCCGACTTCATAGGTATCAGGATAAACAAGTGCAACTTTAAGGCTATTTGACGTGTCTTTATGGATACTATTGAATTCGTTTCCAAAGTAGTAATAAGGTTTCTTAAACTTTATAAGTTCGTAATCTTTTATCATAGGTTTATCTCATCCTTATAATTATACACACTTACAATGAGCCCCAGTGCAATAAAGTTAACAAGAGCAGAACTTCCACCAAAACTCAAAAATGGCAACGGGATTCCTGTTACAGGCATTATACCCATATTCATACCAGCATTAATAAGAATCTGAAAAAAGAACATAGCAAATACGCCAAGTGCTATAGACCTACCAAAAATATTTTTTGTAGAGTATGCCGCTTTTACACAAAAATACAAAATATAGATGTAACAAAGAAGAATTACAAGGATACCTAAAAAACCCCATATTTCACCAATTGCAGAAAGGATAAAATCAGCATACTGTACTGGGACAAAATTTAGTTTTGACATTGTGCTTCCCTCAATACCTTTCCCAAGCAATCTTCCAGAACCTAAGGAAATTATTGATTGAAGAACATTGTAACCACTTCCTAAAGGGTCTCTATAAGGGTCAAAGAAAGTTAATATTCTTTCAATTTGATACGGCTTAAGAATTTTAGGCAAAAGTGGGATCATGGATAATGCTAACCCTGTAAGCGTTAAGGCATACTTGTAATGAAGGAAAACAAGAACAAAAAAGAAATAAATAAAAACAAAAACAAGAGAAGTGCCCATATCTGGTTGAAGGAAAACAATTACAACATAAGGCAAAAGTAACAATGTTGAATATAAAAATTTTTCAAAATAGTTCCAAATTTTGTTATCGTAAATCCATGCAAAACTTATTATTAGTGATATCTTAGCAAATTCGGACGGTTGAATCGTAAAAAGACCAAAAATATTAATCCACCTTTTTGAACTATTAATTACGGCACCTATCAAAAGAACAATTAAAAGCAAAACAAGAACTGAAACATAAAGAGGGATAGCATAAAACTTGTAAATTCTAAAATTTATCGAAGAGACTATAAAGAATAAAACAAAACCTAAAATAACATATATAAGTTCCTTAGGAACAAAATTTTTAAAACTAATTACATAGAGCGCTGTAAGCGAATAAAAAGTAAGAACAATTATCGATATAATTAATAAATAAGGGACTTTTTTCACTTTTCTTTCTTCTGGGAAATTAATGGAACGATTGCTTCAAAAATATTCTTTTCTTTTGTTCTTTCGAGGTTTATTTTTATTTCGTTTTCTTCTATATCAAAATACTTTGAAAGTACCTTTATAATGTCTTCCTTTAACATTTCAAATTCCTTTGAAGACAATGAAAGCCTGTCCTGAATTAAAACGAGCCTTAGTCTTTCCTCTGCAATTTGGCTTGCACTTCTCTTTTCCCTAAAAAGATTCATGACTCTCTCCTAAACAAGTTTCCAAAAAAGCCTTTTGGTTCCTCGAATTTAATAGGTATTGTTTCTCCTTCGATTCTACGTGCAATAAGAGCAAATTCCTTCGCTGCAGGGGAGCCAGGAAGATAATTTACGAGTATTTCACCTCTGTTAGTAGTTTCTATAATATTTTTATCCTCAGGGATAACTCCAATTGCATCAATTCCCAAGATATCAACTATGCTATCAAAATCAAGCATCTTCTTTTTTGAAACCAAACTCTGGTCGTATCGATTAACAATAAGGCTTATAGAAAATATTCCTTTGCTTTCAATGATTCCAACTACTCTGTCAGCATCCCTTACCGAAGATACATCTGGGGTTGCAACAATAAGTGCCTCTTTTGCAGGCGCAACTGATGATTCAAAACCTTTCTCAATTCCTGCTGGAGAATCAAGAAGTATGTAATCAAAACTACCTTCAAGAGTTGTTACTATGTCTACTACCTTATCAATATCCACATCATCCTTATTATGAATTTGGGATGCCGGCAGCAGAAAGAGATTTTCAAGGTGCTTATCTCTTACAAGCGCCTGGTTAATCTTACATCTCCCTTCTATTATGTCCATAACATTATAAACAACACGGTTCTCAAGCCCCATTACGACATCAAGATTCCGTAATCCAATATCCATATCCATTACAACAACACTTTTCCCAAGTTTTGCTAATGATGCACCTAAATTAGCCGT
>JAEMPV010000012.1 GCA_022759145.1 Caldisericum sp. | reverse complement strand
CTGAGATTCCTTTTGATCTTTGTTCCTTTTAAAGAAGTCAAATATACCCATAATTCCCCTTATTTAGCATAAAATTGAGCGACTTTTTATCACCCTAATAAATTTTAGTACTTTTTCCAAAAAAGGATATTAAAAAATAAATGGGATTTCTCACTTAGCCCGAAATGACTGCGCAAAATAACGTAAGTGGTTTCTCGGGCTAAAGTGTTCGGAATAACCTACGACGTCACCCCGACGACTTTGTGAGGGGCTCCGTTTCAACCGTCACCCTGAACGAACTGAATCGTCTCCTCCTTTTAATTGGGGCGTGAAAAGACCTCTCTCAACACTCCCCAAAACAGAGGAGATGTCTCACTCTGTTCGACATGACAGGATAAAACAAGAACAGAGGAGATTCCTCGGGCTAAAACCTTAGGAATTACTAAATTGATTGTTTTTTTCGTTTTGGGGAAATATTGGAAAGGGGGCTTCGCCCCCTTTCCAATATTTGTCACCCCGAGCCGACTTTGCGAGGGGTCTCCTCTGTTAAATTGAACGATTTCCAATCAATATAAAAGTTTTAACATTTTTTATGGAAAAAACAAAATGAAAATTAAGATAACAAATCAATTTTCAACGCCGCATATGTCTCAAACAAATTCTATTTAATGCCCGAATAAAGGTAACTTGCAATAAATCTCCTCTGGAATATAAGAAATGCAATGAGAAGTGGAGCAGCAACTGTTATTGTTGCAGCTGCAAGAAGCGGCCACTGTGCTCCTTGTTCTCCTAACTGAGTAAATCTCACCAATCCAACAGTTAATACACGAGACGCATCACTATTCGTGACCACAAATGGCCATAAAAATTCGTTCCAGTGCCATGTTATCGATGAAATGCTTAGAGCAATAATCGTTGGAACTGATGGTGGGATATAAACATTCAGAAGCAGTTGCCACCAGGAGCATCCATCGAGAATACCAGCCTCAATTGAATCATCTGGTATCTCAAGAAACGCCTGTCTCATAAGAAAAGTCCCGAATGCTGAACCGAGGTATGGTAAAGCAATAGCAATTTTTGTATTAAATAACCCAAGAATTCTTATAGTTGCATAGTTTGGGACAAGTAAAGCAGTACTTGGAATCATTAGTTGTAAAAGTATAAAGAAAAGAACCCAGCGTCCTCCAACAATTTTATAATGTGCAAAAGCAAAACCAGCAAGAATTGTCGTTACAAGTTGAAATAACAAAATAATAAGGACAACAATAATGGTGTTTCTGTAATAAATGCCGAAAGGCGCAAGTGACCAAGCATGCAGGTAATTCTCAAATGTAAATCCATTGAGCCATACATCACCAAGCCCAAGTGGTTTATTTGCAGGTCTAAATGAAACAACTATAGCCCATACAATAACGGATAGCCATAAAAGGCTTAAGATAACAGTTATTGCATTTAATATCCAGGATTTCAGATATTTGAAAATTTTTCTATTTTGCATTTGCTTTCTCCTCCCGTCTTTCAGAAAGAACAAAGTTCGTAATTGTAAACAAAAGCATAATGGCAATAAGTATGACAGTTAATGCGGAAGATTTTCCTATATCTGTATATTCAAAGCGTAATTGCCACAGATAATACAATAATATATTGCTTGCATCACTTGGCCCACCTTTCGTAATTATAACAATGTGATCTATAATTTGAAATGCATCTAAAAACGCTATAGTAGTCACAAACAGAGTCGTTCGTCTTAGCAACGGGAAAATTATATGAATTAAAGTTTGAAAAGGATTTGCTCCATCAATAGCAGCTGCTTCAAGCACACTTTCTGGTAAATTCTGTAAACCAGCAAGATAAAAAATCATAAAGTATCCGGCACTTTTCCATATAAAAATTATCATCATTGCTAAAAGTGCGAGATGCGGATTCCCAGCCCAATCCTGAGGGCCTCGATACCCGAAAAATTTCAAAAAAGTATTGAATAATCCGTATTCTGGCGTAAAGAAAAACATCCAGATAGTTGCCGCACTAACCATTGGTAAAATAGTCGGGTAAAACAACGCTAACCTTGCTAATCCAATTCCTTTAACACTCCTATTTACAAGAAGTGCAAACAATAATGCAAGAAAAATACTAACCGGAACAGTTATAGCGACATATAAAAATGTATTTAAAAGAACCTGGTGAAAAGTTTGAGAAGAGAACAAAGAAATATAGTTTTGAAGACCAACAAATTTAGGGACTCTAAACTCAGCCATATTAAGTCTTTGACGAAAGAGACTTTGATAAACTGAAAGAATTGTCGGCCATACCGTAAAAAGGGCTACAATTATAATTGTAGGTGATATTAAAATAAATGGGAGAATTGAATTCTTTAAGGTACTTTTTGTCTTTTCCTGGCTCATCTTATTTAGAAGCCTCCCGCAATAAAAGTTTAACTTAGAAAAGAGGATGGGAATGCTCCCATCCTCTCAAATTAAATAAAGTTTAGGCTAATCGCCACCTTCTATTACTTTTTGTGCCTCAGCTTCTGCTTTATCCATTGCCTCTTTAGGTGTCATTTGACCATTAAAAGCAGCCTGAAGATATTTGTGGAAAATATTTCGAACCTGTCCAAGGTTTACACTATAGAATTCGGCCCCTGCATATTTGAGGCTATCACGTATCGCTAAAGCCTGAGGAACTTTTGCGACATATGCCTTCATTGCATCCGTTTCATAAGCACTCTTTCTTGAAGCAATATATCCAGTTTTAATGCTAAAGTCTGCAGCATACTTTGGTTGTGTAACAAATTTTATGAATACCCATGCAGCATCCTGTTCTTCTACTGGAGCTCCTTTTATAATGTATAAATTACCACCACCAGGAACAGTAGCATATGTCCCTTTTGTACTACCCGGAATAGGCATAACTCCCACTTTGAAATTTGCTTGTGACAGAATCGTTGTTAGGTTTGCAGATGAATGGAAGATCATAGCAGCAGCCCCTTTTGCAAAATCACCGGGATCTGTATTCCAGCTTGCTTGAACTCCTTCTGGCATAGCGTGATATTTATGTGAAAGATCAATATAGTATTGAACTGCTTCAATAACTTTAGGATTATTGAATTGCATATCCGTTGGGCTATTGAAAATATTCTGTCCATTACCAATTGCTAACGGCTGGAATAACCAATATGGCCAATCCGAAGAAATTTTTATCCCCCAACGCTTACCCGGGATTGTAAGTTTTTGTGCAGTAGTTGCGAGAGATTCCCAACTATCAGGAGGGTTCAATCCTGCTTGTTGTAAAAGGTCTGCATTATAATAAAGGACAACGACACTTCTCTGGAATGGAATGCTCCATAACTTACCATTGTAATATGAATTTGCAAGAAAAGCAGGGAAAAAGTCTGCAAGGTAATTTTTTCCTGTTGGCATTGTATTAAAATAACTGTCAAGAGGTATTACGATATCTCCATTTACAAGGTCATAAAGGTCTGTTGAAAGCATAACGGCTAAGGCTGGTGGCTTTCCACCACCGCTTATTGTTGTTTGAATGGCGGTCTTAACATCTGTGTAGCCACCAGAGAAAACTGGCTTTATTGTTATATATGGATATTCTTTGTTAAAATCGTTTATATAACCCTTGATTATTTTTGCAATCGGGGCACCTGAAGCAACAGGATAATAAAGCTCCACAGTTACATTCTTTGTTAACCAGTCTGGCGAAAATTCAATTATAGCGGCTTTTGTCTGGTCATCCCATGAAACATGAGAGTTAAATGTTTCGCTCACGAATCTTACAGGCACAACTGTTCTGCCTGTTGACTTAATAATTGTTGCAGGTGAATCAAGCGACACGGTTTTATCATTCACAGAAGCTGATGAGCTATCAACTTTTAAAACAATCTTTTTCCCTAAAAGTTCAATCGTCACTTCCTTTGTTTTATCATTCCAACTTGTTTTTGCACCAAAAGTATCCGCAATAAATCTAGTGTCCCCCTAAATTGGGTGACTATACGCTCTTTCATCTTTAATTGCACTTCTTACATTTTCATTTGTATGCAAATTCAAGATTTTGTCAAGAAGCAAATTGTCAGAGACTTCAAAATCTTTTGGGGTCTTTCCTCCAGGTAGTCCTTTCAACTTTTCATAAGGAGCAAGTCCGTGTAAACCCATATGTGGTCTAAACTTGTTATAGTATTCAACATATGTTCTTAGACCCTCTTCCATATCCTCCAAACTCTCATAAAAGTGTGCTATAGAACTCTTCTTCCACAGTTATCTTACACCTCTCTACTTTACCATTCGTTTGTTTCCCTTCTTTTCCTTGTGAGTTTTGCTTCCCACTATTCTTTAGACAGAACTCATCAAGGATATGAGAACCTGGAGCTCCTCTTATGTTAGTAAACTCTAATCCGTTATCCGTAAGAATTGATTGAATCCT
>JAEMPV010000011.1 GCA_022759145.1 Caldisericum sp. | reverse complement strand
GGGTCAACAAGCATAAACCAGGGGACATTAAAACCTTCCTTTTGGGTTGTGCTTCTCTGAATGGGGACGCCCCACCAGGCAGCATTCACAACAAAATTTACAGCAAGTTTCTTTGCAACTTCGGGCTTAGTGTCCTTAAGAAGATTAATAACGAGTTGTGCGCCAGGTCTGTTGTTATCGACAAGGGTCTTAACGCCCTTTAGCTGGTCTTTAAACACCTGTGGCAAATTAAATGTGTTTGAGGCATTGTAGAGGACATCAACAACCTTTTTTAGGTTTCTTTCTGGGTCCTTTTCGAGGTACCCAATTGCCCATTCAACGGTCTTAGTAAGGGCAACTTTCTTAATTGCTTGCCCTGCAGTCATATTATCTTTTCACCTCCTTTATATTAAAGCGCCTACAAGTTTTAAAATCTTGTCTTGAAAGGAAGGTGAAACTTGTGCAGTACTATCTCTAAATTTCTTGACTATCTCTTCTAACTTCTCAAATTCGCTGCCACTTAGTTTTATCTTTTCAGAATCTCTATTTTTCTCAAGGATTCCGTAGATTGATTCTACAAGGAACATAAGCACAGCAGGAGCGTATGTATTTGAATTTATAATTGCCTTCATATTGATCATTTCATTAAGTTCAACATTAAAAACTTTTGTTAGAATTATCGTTAAAGCAAGGGTATATAAAAGAACCATAAGTGAGTTATTTTCATCTTTTATACGCTCGTATACAAAATTTATTGCAGACTCAACGCTTAATTTCTCGATCTTTTTCTGGGTTTCAAAAAACCATTTGCCCATAGCATTTATAGGAGCAAAAAGGTTTGCACTTTCAACTCTTTCTATTGCTTCTTGTGTTGGCTCGTAAAGGATTTCAGACCTTCCTGGTCCACCAACAGGTCGGTATTTTGCAGAAAGAAAACCTTTCTTGTATAGTTCTTGAAGAATGTCGTATGAAGTCCACCTGCTAACACCAAGTTTTGAAGCAATATCCTTATATGAAACAGGAAGTCCTGTCTCTTTATAGGCTTTTACTATTGCCTCAAGAAACTGCAACTGTCTTCTTGTAATTTTTGCACTTATCATATTAATCCTCTTTTAAATTTGTTTTTCTTTTAATTTTTTGGTTTTTCTTGCTATATTATATACCTAAAATTTTATTTGTCAAGCATTTTAATCAGATTGAGTTATTTTATTGCTTTATAAATCCTTCATATGTTAAAATGCCTGTTATTGCCTTCTTGAACTGTGTATACATTTTTTGTATAGATTCCTCTTTTGATGGACAGAACGCTCCTAAGTATAGTTTTTTAACCTGCTCTTCAATTTCCTTATTTTTGCTTCCATAGAATCGTAACTTGTTTCTTAATATTGCCCTAAAGAGGCTTTCAATCTCATTTGTTGTTGAACTTCCCAAAATGCCAAACTCAAAAGTTGCCGAGTATAATTTAACATCCTTAAATCTTTCATTCCTTAATGTATAGAGAAAATCGATCATATCTCCGCTCATTGCATAAAATTCACTATTTTCGCTTTTTACAACCGGTGCATAACCAATATTTTTCTCAAATGTTTTTGAATCAATTTCAAATAGGTACGAATTTACAACAGACATTGTGTCTTTTGGTCCATAACCTGTGTGGATGTCAATATGAACTACATGCTTTGAGTTCTTGAATGCATCTTCAAAAAGCTTCATCATAAATGCCGTTTCTTTTTCGTAGCCATTACCTCCGTAATAAAGTCCTTTGGGACTCTCGTATTGTCCTATAAGAAGGGCATTTTTTACAAGTTTTGCTTCCCCTTTAAGAAGTATTTTTACAACATCCTTGAGGTATTTAATTCTTTCTATAAAAATATTTTGGATTACGCCTTTCCTTTCGAAGAAATCTCTCAAACTTAAATATGCTTCATTTTTGAACACCTTATCCCATGATGTAAGAAAGTTTCTATTGAGGTCAACATTATTTTCATTTGTCCTATCTATATTCTTCATACCATACGGATTGATCGGGTGAACAAGTATCACGGTTGTGTCTTTTAAATTAATCAATGGGAGAATTTCATCAATGAATACCTCCATAATAAAAGAACCAAAAATTCCCTCAACACCATGCTCTCCTATTGTAAAAATTAGAGTTTTATCTTTTCCTTCGGAAATTTTTAAAACATCAATATACAAGTTTTCTTGCTCATCTACAGCAAAGGACTCGAAACTTACATCAGAAAATTGTTTCTTAAACTCATCAAAGTGATTTCTAAATCTCTTCTGTGCATCTTCGTAATTTAAAATTTTTTTATCCATAGGTTTCTCCTTTGCTTGCTTAAAACGGTCCAAATCTTATCTTTATTGCAAACATAAGGAAAAGAATAGAGATTAAAAATATTATTGCCTGGATTTTTATAGTCCACTTGATCCATTTTGGATAAGGCATATCTGCAAGGCTTAATCCGATAATAAGGACTGCATTTGTTGGATAAAGGAGGTTCGAGAATCCGTCGCCAAAGCAATAAGCTGTAACTGCAACCTGCCTTGTGAGCCCTACAAGATCTGAAAGTGGGGCAAGGATTGGCATTACAAGAAACGCCTTTGCCGATGCAGAACCAATGAAGAAGTTTAATACCATAGTTGTAACATACATCAGGATTCCTGCAACATATTTATTTGTCTTAAGGATAAAAGCCTGTGCAAAGTGGAGGATTGTGTCTATCACATATCCCTGCTCAATAATATGTTTTACACTTACCGCCATAAGAATGAGAATGATTGATGGGGCAACATTAAGGACACCTTCAAAAAATGTGCTAAAAGTTTCTCTTAGACTAAAGCCTGCAAGGATGCCCGATCCAAAACCTGCAATTAAGAATATAAGCGTAATGAGTGGCAGTGTTAGTGAAGAAAGGGTTGGGTTAAATGGCGCTATAATAACAACAAAAAGCATAAGGATGAGGGAAAAGACAAAAAACCGAATTGCCCTTGTTTGTTTTTCTGAGATGTTTTCCTCATTACCCAGTTTTGAAGTAGCACTTTTATCTTCAACTGCTCTTGCATGCGAAATTACAAAGAGAGTCACTATAAGATAAGTAATAATGAAAAATACAATTCTCAAATACGCCCCTGAAAATAGTGGAAGACCTGCAATTTTCTGTGCAACGCCTATACTAAAGGGGTTCGAAATTGCTGCGCTAAATCCAAAACCTACTGCAAGCAAACTCATACCGAGTCCTGTAAGTACATCAAAACCCATCGAAAGCGCAAGTGAAACTATAAGAGGAACAAGTGGTATCATTTCTTCAAACAATCCAAGTATTGCGCCAAGAGACATAAAGATAAAAATTACAATTGCAATAAGCATATACTTATTTTTCTCAAATTTTCTTACGATACTTAAAATAATTGCCTTCACTATGTTTGCTTTCGTCAGTATTGAAAAACTGCCCGAAACAAAAAGTATGAAAAGTATAATTGTGATAACGAGTGCTGCATCTTTTGTGAATAGTACTTCGATTGGTGCGGTAAAGAGTTTGTATACAGGAAGTTTTACTTTCGGAATATAGGTAAATGAGTTTGGATCTATTGTCTCAATGCCATTTGTGGTAACTTTCTTATATATGCCAGATGGGACAATGTAGGTTAAAAGAAGCGCAAGGCACATAAGAACAAACAGAATTACAAGAGAATTCAAAAAAGCCTTCTTACTTATTTTGATTGTCTTTTCTTCCATTAATTGCCTCCTTTTGCAAAATTGGTATTTAAATTATAATGTAAAAAAGTGAAAGGAGGTATGCAAAATGAGTGTTGAAATTAAAGTTGTTCCTATTGAAAAACCAGAAGACATGAATTGCATTCTCGGGCAATCGCATTTTATAAAAACTGTTGAGGACCTAAGCGAGGCACTTGTAGGAAGTGTCCCAGGTATAAAATTTGGGCTTGCCTTTAACGAGGCATCGGGTGTTGCACTTGTGCGTTTTGCAGGAAACGACCCCGAACTTGTTGAACTTGCCAAAAAGAACGCTTTTAATGTCGGGGCAGGGCACTTTTTCATAATTTTCATAAGAGGCGCATTCCCGATAAATGTCCTGAACGCAATTAAAAATGTCCAGGAAGTTTGTAATATTTACGCTGCCTCAGCAAATCCAATGCAGGTTATCGTTGCAGAAACCGAACTTGGAAGGGCTGTATTGGGGGTTGTTGATGGCGTTAAACCAAAGGGATTTGAAGACGAAGAGCATATAAAAGAGAGGAAAGATCTTTTAAGGAAATTTGGCTATAAGTTTTAATTTATAAAGTGAGAAGCAAAAAGGCTCCGATAAGGAGCCTAAATATGTACCCTGTATGCGTGAGGAGTTCTTACCCAATCTGTTTTGTTATAGGTGAACATTGCGGTAATTATTGCAGCAAGGTTTGTCATATTGAAAAAGAACATAATGAATATGTCATACCACTTCACATCCTTTAATTCCCTCTCATTGAGTGGCAAAAGGAAGATAAGAGTATGTAATACAAAGACAACAACAGGAATTGATATGTAGAGAGGATCTGGAAGTGAAAGAAGGAAACTTAAGATTCCAGTTGCCGCTCCTACGATAAGTGGTATCGTGTATAAATTCTTTGCAATGCCGTTTTCTTTAAATACAGTATAGAAATAGCCTCGATACCAACGCAATCTCTGCCTGAATGATGGCATAAACTCTGTAGGCTTCTCATCATATACTGTTGCTTCCTCTACAAAAGTCACCTTTAGAGGCAGTTTTACAGTATATTCAAAGTCTTCAAGGACTGAATTGCAATCAAACTTATGCTTCTTGAACACCCATCCATATGCACCCCATCCGTAGCCTGAGATAATTGACGATAGCCCTAAAAGTGTGAGTGCTTTTTGGATTCTCAAATATATTGCATCCATAAAGATATACATACGCGGGATAACGCCATCAACATTCAGGTTGTAAAGGTTCGTTTGGATTACAGGATAAGATTCAACATAAGGCTTTATATGTTCGATGTAATTTTCCTCAACAACATTATCTGCATCAAAAATCATGTAAAAGGAATTTTCTCCGTATTTTTCTACCAATTGTGGTATTGCATACGATAGTGACCGCCCCTTTGACCTAAAGTTTACAAATATTGTCTCTGCACCAAGCCCTTGTGCTATGACTGGAGTGTTGTCTGTGCAGTTGTCAAGGATCACAACAATCTTGTTAAACCCTGCTTTCTTTGTTGATAGTATTGAATTTGCTATAACTGCTTCTTCGTTATGTGCTGGGATTATTGCAACGAATTTATCAAAAGAATACCTCTTCTTAAGGGGAACCTTTTTAGAAGATTTCCCCAATAGGATGAGAAATAAAACTACTCCCACAAATAAGTATCCCAAAATACCAAAATAAATTTTTATATTTTCCATTTCATTAATATTTTATATTTTTTGGAAATTTTTGCAAGAGGTTTTTCTATGATTTTGTAGTAGCCATATCTTTTGCTATAATAAAATATGCTAAAAGGCGTTTTGTGGAAGGATATGAAATTTTCTGATTTGCTTACTCTTATTAACTCTAATAAATATTCGGGCATTTTGTACATTGGAGACATAGAGGAAAATCAAATTCTTTTTAATGAAGGACGGATAGTTTATGCAAATTTTAATGATTTGACTGATCTTGAAGCGCTCAAAGAAATTGCAACAAAGGTTATTAGCTTCGATTTTTCAAACCAGCAAAAGGTATATTTTAAGTCTGACCTTGAAAACAGGACTGAAGAATTAATTAGTAAGATTAAGGAGATAGAAGACGAGTTTGCGAAACTTTCATATCTTATAGGGAAGTTTGTTAATTTTGCAGAGGGAAGTGAAAACATATCTTTGAGCCAGGAAGAATTAAAGTTTCTTGCAACACTTGATTTTAAGCCTTCAAGAGTTGAAAATCTCGCTAAAAAGTCAAAAAAATCTTTGATAGAGACCCTTAAAATGGTAGATGGTCTTGTTAAAAAATCTGTCTTATATGTTTATGATATACAAAATCCAGAAGTTTACGAATATATCATTGATAATTATCCAGATTTAATTCAAACCTTTGAAGAAGTGAAAGGCGATTTAAGATTATTTGAGAAAGAAATAACCCGAACACACAGAGATATTGCAAGAGTAGTATTATCTGAAATAAAGAGAATTCCTCGATAAAAGTTATGACTGAGATTAGGGGGAG
>JAEMPV010000010.1 GCA_022759145.1 Caldisericum sp. | reverse complement strand
GATTGTAGATAACTACTTACGGAAGGTTCCCCCAGTACCTTCTGTAGTGGAAGGAGGTTACTATGGAAGCAATTATTAAAACTGGCGGTCACCAGTACAGGGTTAAAGAAGGTGACACAATTAAGGTGCAAAAAATAGAAGGCGAAAAAGGCACCAAAGTAAAATTTGACGAAGTGCTCCTTCTTAAAGACGGAGAAAAAGTTGTCGTTGGAAGCCCGAAAGTCGAGAATGCCTATGTAGAAGGCACTATTAAAGAGCAGGGCAGAGAGAAAAAGATTATAGTCTTTTTCTACAGACACAAGACAAGGAATAAGAAGAAACAGGGACACAGACAACCCTACACACTTGTAACTATTGAGAAAATTGTAGGGGAGGTAAACTAACATGGGCAAGAAGAGAAGCAAAGTAAACGGCAGAGACTCCAATCCAAAATATCTTGGAGTTAAATTATTTGACGGGCAATTTGCAAAGGCAGGTAATATCATTGTAAGACAGAGAGGCGAGAAGATTAAGCCTGGCAAGAATGTCGGTGTTGGTTCTGACTATACGCTTTTTGCTCTTAAGGATGGAATTATCAAATTTACAAAGACAAGAAAGTACACAAAGGTTGATGTTTTAGAGAGTGAAACCGCTTAAGAAGTCGCTTATTGACCACGCTTATATAAGGGTACGCTCAGGTAAAGGCGGAGACGGCGCAATAAGTTTTAGAAGAGAAAAGTTTATACCAAAAGGCGGTCCTGATGGAGGGGACGGAGGTAAAGGCGGAGATGTTATCATTAAAGCCAACAAAAACCTCACAACCCTCCAAAAATTTTTATATCAGAAGCATTTCTTTGCTGAAAATGGTGAAAATGGTGGTGGTCGTCTCAAGCACGGGAAGAACGGCGACGACCTTATTATAGAAGTTCCCGTTGGCACGACGATAATTGATAGAGAATCAGGTAAAGTAATAGCCGAACTCAACAAGGATGGCGAATCAGTAGTTGTTGCAAAAGGTGGAAAAGGTGGCAGAGGTAACAAGGCTTTTACCACTTCAACCGAAAGAGCGCCACGCTATTCAGAAAAAGGTGGTCCCTATGAAGAGAAAGACCTCGAGCTTATCCTGAAGGTTATCTCGGATGTTGGCATTGTTGGGTTTCCTAATGCTGGGAAATCCACATTCATTTCAAAGGTGAGCAATGCACATCCAGAAATTGCATCTTATCCTTTTACAACTCTTTCTCCAAAGATAGGCGTTGTTAAACTTGACGAAATGAGGTCATTTACAATTGCAGATTTACCCGGGCTTATTGAAGGTGCATCCTCTGGAAAAGGCTTGGGCAACCAATTTTTGTCTCACATTGAGAAAACAAAAGTTCTTATGTTCCTTATTGATGGCTCGGATAGAAAGAATATTAAAAAGGCATACAAAATTCTTCTTAAGGAACTTGGAAACTATAAAGAAGAACTTCTAAAGAAAAAAAGGATAATAGTAATAAATAAAATCGATACCTGGAAAGTAAAGAGAACAAAAGAGTTAAAAGACTTCTTTAGTAGAGTAAACGAGGAAGTGTACTTCATCTCTGCACTAAACGGAACAGGAGTTAAAGAAGTTCTCGAAAGGCTATATGAACTTGTGAAGGAAACGCACGAGGAAGAAAACAAAGCCGAAGTTAGTGAGAAAGAGTTTACGCTTGACCGCACAAAAGAAATTATTATAGAAAAAGTTGACGAGCATACATTCAAGGTAAGCAATCCTGAACTTGAAAGGCACGCTGAACTTACCGATTTTAATAGGTCTGGTTCCGTAAATGAACTTTTAAGATACTTTGATAAGATTGACCTTGATAAGAAATTAAAGAAACACGGCATAAAGGAAGGAGATAGAGTTATCATTGGAAGCAAGTCCTTCATCTACCACGAAGATTAGAATTGGTCTTTATGGTGGTGCCTATAACCCAATTCATATAGGTCATCTCTTTGTTGCAAAAGAGGCAATAAATCTCTTTAACCTTGAAAAAGTTATTTTTGTCCCAACGGGTAACCCCGTATTTAGAAAGTTAGATCTTCTTGACAAGGACATCCGCCTCAGCCTTGTGAAGATGGCAATAAAAGATGAGCCTCGTTTTGAGGTATCAGATTTTGAGGTAAAAAGAGCCGAGCCATCTTACTACATTGATACCTTAAAACATTTTAAAACTGACGAAGTTGAGATATTCTCTATTATAGGAGAAGATGCATTCTTAAAAATTACCCTCTGGAAAGACTATGAGGAAATTTTGAGAAATTCGTACTTTATTGTCGCAAAGAGGTTAAACGATGACTTTTCTACACTCAGAGAATTTATCACAGAAAATCTAAATGGCTTTAAAGATAAAATATTTACATTAAGCCACCCCCTCTTTTGTGTCTCATCTACTTTAATTCGTGACAGGATAAAGCAGGGTCTAAGCGTATCTTACCTTGTTCCAAAAGAAGTTGAATTGGAAATTGTAAGAAACGGATACTATAAGCGCCTCAACTCTTTTGGATAGGGATTAAAATACCTCTGTTTCATAAGATATTCTTCTTCAAACCTTATTGCAAAACCTAAAATAAGTTCAATTGGAGTATAGATATCGACATTTCCTTTTGTAAAATCTTCAATAACATCTAAAAAGTGCGCTTTTTCTTTTGCGCCTAACTTATCCTTAAAATATCCGAATGCGTGAAGCAAGGTGTTAACATGTGCGGAAACTTTTGGCTTTTTGTTGAACGAACTTTTGAAGATCTCAGAATATTTGTTGTAAGTGTCTTGTAAATCATTTTCCTTGAGGTTTGAAACGATTTTTCCAAGGATGCGCAAGTTAGTCTGGTTGTAAGTTGTAAGCATAAGTTTATATCTTGAGTGAAATTCTATGAGGTTTGCCTTGGTGAGGTTTTCCTTTAGAGACCTTAAATCTGCAAAGGAAAATATTTTTGTAAGGAATTGGTCTCTTATGCCTCTGTCAATAAGGCGTTTTTCGCTTTCTATGGGATAATTTTTAAATGTTTCTAAAACCACCCTTGCAAATATGCCAGAAGTTTTGCCTACTGGTTCTTTTCCCTCGTAATCTTTATAGTAATTTGTATCTTTTACTCCGCAACTTGGGGATTTTGCCTTTAAAATAAATCCGTCAACTTCTTTTAAATTGACTAAAAATTCTTTGCTAAAGGTGACCATCTTATCTGTTAAATCTATTTTTGTTTTTGGCTGGATAAGTTTATCCGGGTCGTTTTTTACAATTATTATAGGGTCTCTTGGAATTGGAAGTCCAATCGCAACTTCAGGGCAAACGGGGATGTATTCTACAAATTTTCCTAAAAGTTCAGCAAAGTCATTCTTTATGATGCCTCCATTATAACGAGTTGCTTCCAAATTGATGCATTTGCTTAAAACAACTTTTGGTTTTGCAAAATTCTCCATAAAAATCTCCTAAAAAGTCAAATATTTTTCTTTAAAAACTATTGCATTTTTTTATTTTATTATAAAATAAAGTTAAAGGAGGTAAAAATGGCTTGCAAGAAGAAGACAACCGAAAGTAGTGTAGAAGCAAAAAAGGCTGAAGAAAAGAAGGTAGTTGAGGCTCCGAAGAAAGAAGAGGCAAAGAAGGCACCCGCCAAAAAAGAAACCGTAAAGAAAGAGGCGCCAAAGAAGGAATCTGCTAAGAAAGAAGCTACAAAGAAAGAAACTCCCAAGAAGGAAGAAAAGAAAACCGTAAAGAAAACAACAACTAAGAAGAAAGAAAAGTAGTTTAGAAATTGGGGGGGGCTTAGTCCCCCCTGAATGAAAAATGAATAGAATCAAAGTTTTAAAAGATATAGATATTAATCCCTCTGGTAAATTCGTGCTTTATTGGATGCAATCCTCACAGAGGGTGAGTTATAATTTGTCTCTTTACGAAGCGATAAATATTGCAAACGAAATTAGAAAACCGCTTGTTGTATTTTTTGTGATTAATGAGAATTTCCCATATGCAAGTAGAAGGCATTTTCTCTTTATGCTCGAGGGTTTAAAAGATGTTTACGAAGACCTTCACAAACTTAACATAAAGTTTGTGGTGCACATTGGAGATCCCGTAAAGCATGTTCTCGAATTCTCAAAGAACGCATCAGTTTTAGTTATGGATGTTGGATACACAAAAGTAGTTTCCGAGTGGAGAAAAAATATCCTTGAAGAAATAAAAACAAGGGTTATATCTGTTGAGGATAATGTTGTTGTCCCAGTTCAAGTTGCATCTAATAAAGAAGAGTATGGTGCCTATACAATAAGACGGAAAATCCAAAAGCATCTTCCAGATTACCTTGTTCATTACGATATGCCTCGTATTTCATTTCCTCAATGCAGGGAAATTTTACTCTCATTTGATGTTCGTAACCCAGAAAATGCAGTTAACCATCTTCACTTAAAATATTTTGTTAGTGAGTCAATGTATTTTAAGGGTGGATATCATGAAGCAAGGAGAAGGCTTGAAGATTTTGTCCAGAATAAACTCCCGCAGTATGTTGAAAATAAGAACGACTTTACAAAAGATTTTACCTCAAATTTAAGCCCATATCTTCACTTCGGGCAGATCTCCCCTGTTGAAGTTGCGCAATTGGTCTTAGAAAGTAGTGCAGAAACTTATGAGAAGGAAGCGTTTCTTGATGAGTTGATTATAAGAAGGGAACTTTCTTTTAATTTTGTTTTTTACAATCCACGGTACGATCGGCTTGAAGGGCTCCAAAAGTGGGCTTACGAAACACTTGAAAAACATAAATTTGATGAAAAGCCTTATAGATATTCGCTTTCACAGTTGGAAAACGGACTTACCCATGATGCGCTTTTTAACGCCTCAATGAAAGAACTTGTAAAAACCGGCAAGATGCATGGTTATCTTAGAATGTACTGGGGGAAGAAGATAATAGAGTGGAGCGAATCCCCAGAAATTGCATTTAAATATCTTGAGGAATTAAATAATAAATATGCTCTTGATGGGCGTGACCCAAATTCCTACGCAGGAATAGCCTGGTGTTTTGGAAAACACGATCGCCCCTTCAAAGAACGCCCAATATTTGGCAAAGTAAGGTATATGAGTGAAAAATCAATTTACAAGAAGTTTGATGTCAAAAAATACATAGAAAAAGT
>JAEMPV010000009.1 GCA_022759145.1 Caldisericum sp. | reverse complement strand
TTTTCTTCATTCTCAAGTGTTGAGAATACGATCTTTTTGCACTTATCGAGGACTGTATTAATGTATAGATTTTTGTTCAGTGACTTCTTTAGTTTTGCTTCCAACTCGCTACTCCTATCTCTTGTAATCTTGTATGCTTCTTCAGAAGAAATTTCTTTTCTGTGTCCCTCAAAGTCAACAATAAAGTATTTTGTAACAAAATTCTGCCCCGGAATATTAACCACTTCACTATAAAGGATTTCCCTGCCACCATTTACAAACTCTATACTTGATACCAGGTCCTCATCAGAATATTGGTGGAGGTCTTTCGATGATACAAGCATTTTGAGTTCACCAGTTTCAAGGTTCTTTAAGTATAGGGCAGTTTTCTTATCAGGGAATACTTCAACAATTCCACCTGCATAGGCAATGTATTTTTTGTCTGGCGATATAGCATAAGTGTATGCTCTTTCTTCATCATTTTTTGAAGAATCCAGAAGATTGCATACTTTACCTGTATTTAAGTCAAAGCAAGTGATTCCAAAAAGTGGAGCATTTACTCCTCGAAACCCGTAAATGAGTTTATCATCTCCCATTTGAAATGAAATCTCTATGCCGCCTTCTCCGTCACCTTCTGTAACCTTAACCAATTTAAGGGTCTTTAAATTTAATGCATACAAAAAGTCATTTCCCTGCCAAAATGCTTCAGGATATATATACAGAATGAGCCATTTTGAATCAGGAGAGACCCCATAGAACCAAGAAGTCCCATAGAATCTTATGGAGTATAAACTGCGGATGTCAGGGTCGTCATTCAACTCTGCAATTTTTTCAGTTTTGCTTCCGTCTTTGTCGCTTACATAAATTGTATCGTTAGATACAAAAAGAAGTTTTGATGGTGCGTTCAGAAGCGATTTGCCAGGGTCTGAGGTTACAATCCTTATAAGGTTTGCCTCATCAAATTTCCTAAGCGTCACCTTAATTTCATTTGTATCTTCTTTTATCTCTACATTATCCATCGAATGCCAAACATAACCTTCTTTATAAAAAGCAAAATTATGTTCTCCTATTGTTAGTTTAACGGTTAATGGCGTTTTTCCTGAATAATTATCATCAATATTTACATCTGCACCTTCTGGGTCTGATTCAATACGAACAACCTTTAACTCTTTTTGAGATGTTTGATTGCTTGGTGAGTTTTCTGATTGCTTAATCCCACACGATGTGAAAACCATTACAAGCAAACTCAACAAAATAACTACTTTCTTTACATTCATCTTTCCACCTCTCTTATTCTCCAATATAAATTGCATCTTTTACTTCCACTTTGAACAATTCATTCAAATTGACTTTCTTATTTGTTGTTGCGTCGATAAGATACCAGATTGAGGTTGGGGCAATTGAGGTATCATTGTGCGATAGAACCTCGCAGGTAAATTTGCAACTATCGGGAGAGAAGTGCATAAAGTTAGGGTTTGTTATGCCTGTGAAAACAATGTTTGAAAGGTCATCATTACATATGTATAGCTTTTCTTCATTCTCAAGTGTTGAGAATACGATCTTTTTGCACTTATCGAGGACTGCATTAATGTAGAGATTTTTGTTTAATAATTTTTTGAGTTTTGTCCCCAATAATCCTTCTCTATTTTTGTAAAGTTTGGATGCTTCTTCCGCAGAAATTTCCTTGCTATTTCCCTCCAAGTCCACTACAAACCATTTATCAGTTTCTTTACCATTTTTTGACCATGTTGTTCTACTATAAAGGATTTCCCTGCCATCGTTTACAAACTCTACACTTGAGATATAATCCTCACCAAAATTTTGATTAAGATTTGATGGTTTTGCAAGCAGTTTGAGTTCACCAGTTTCAAGATTTTTTAGATACAAACCAGTTCTATTGTCAGGGAATGATTCGACATTGCCACCTGCATAGGCAATGTATTTTTTGTCAGGCGATATAGCATAGTAAAACGCTTTTTCCTCTTTATTTTTCGAAGAATCTAACAGGTAATCCATTTTGCCGTTATTTAAGTCAAAGCATGAAAGCGAAATAAACGGTGCATTTACTCCTTGAAATCCATAAAGAAGTTTATCGTCCCCCATCTCAAATGAAATCTTGAAACCACCTTCCCAGTAGTCCTCTGCAATTTTAACCAATTTAAGCGTTTCAATATTTAAAGCATACAAATATTGCTTTGATTTAGGACCGAAATCAACAGGTGATGGGTTTAGTATTATCCATTTAGCATCTGGAGATATACCGTAAATTCTAACTTCAAATTTGCTATTTATAATTGCAACCCTTTCAGTTCTGTTTCCGTCTTTATTGCTTGCATAAATTCCATCGTTAGTTACAAAGATAATTTTCGATGGCTCGTTTAAAATTGAGCTTAAAGAATCCGTCTTTGTAACTCTAATCAGAGTTTCATTACTAATTTTCTTGAATACAACAATAAAGGAAGCAACTAAAACTGCAAGAACAACCAAAAAAATAAGCACTTTTTTCATTTTTCCCCCTTAGTAATGTACCTTATAAATGACAATTCTTCCGTTGATGACTTTGATAAAAATATTAAGAGATTTTGCATCATTTGCTTCAATATATATTTTATTGTTTACGATTTTCCACTGTGGACTGTCTTTTTGCAATACTGGATTCAGGATTTCCCAGTTTCCATTTTTTGCCTTTTTAAAGATAATTCCGTCAATGACTGCATAAACGACCCCGTTTGAATCGATTGAAAAGCTGTTTACATAGTCTCTTCCCTCCTTAAACCACGGCGGCAGAAAACTTGTAAAAGTCTTGCCTCCGTCAGTCGATAAGAACATTTTGCCATTGAAGGTTATGTATATTCTTTTGTAGTCTGTTGGGTCAACCGCAATTCTTTCGGAATCGATTGCGGAGAGTAATTTCCAAACTGTGCCGTTATCTTCTGATTTGAGAATTCCACGGTTAGAAGCACCATAAATGATATTCGGGCTTTCGGGTGTAAATGAAACTGCAAATAATTTTGTAAAACCTGTTGTATCCCCATTTATTGCAAAAAGTCTCATAAACCTTCTTCCGCCATCATTTGATACATAAAGCACATTTCCCAAAACCAGGATATTAGAAGGATTGTAAGGATTTATGTACACAATAGATCCATCGTTGAGAATCTTTTTCCACTTTTTTCCATTATCTTCTGATCTTGATACTGAGTCAGAGGTTCCAACATAGATTGTGTTTGGGTTTCCTGGATCAACTGCTATAGAGTCAATATCCTCAAAATCTGCAACCTTTGTAAAATGCAATCCATAATCATCTGTTCTAAACAATCCATATAGTCCCGATATGCTGTCTTCCTTCCTTACCCATCCATAGAATATTGCTGGATTATTTGGATCAACTGCTTTTACTGAAAATGATAGTCCATCAGGGTAGGTTACAAATGTTTTGCCACCATCTTTTGAGACCATTGATTTTGTATAAATAACTAACGGATCTTTCGGGTGAGGCAAAGGAAAGTCATTTGCTCCGAGGTTATCTAAGTCGGCTATTACAAAATCCTTTAAGAAATTTAAGCTATCAGAGAGGATGTAAATTCTATTATTCTCTTTTAATATCTCGATTTTATTGGGAATGTTTTTCGGACTAACTTTTACAAAGTGACCATCTGAATCCACTTCTCCAAAATTTGACTCAATAAGATTTCCATCCTGATTAAAAACCACATAGTCAGTTAAATAGTATTTTAAGTCTCCGTATATACGGTACGGAAATTGCTTTATTACATCATATGTATTGATTTTTATTTCTACAATACCGTCTTTGTCAGTTTTTAGATTTGATAAACCAATTGATTTGTTCCTTGCTATGTTTCCTTTGGCATCGGTAAGTAGAAGCCGTAAATTTACAGTTTCTCCTGCAAAAAGAAGTATTACATTCTCATCTTCTTTATTCCCACTTAGTGAAGCAAGAGTTGGAGCATTCAAAACTTTTGCTTTATAAGTAACTTTAAATTTATATTCTTCGTATCTGTAAGCTGAACAACTCAAAACAGCACCTTTATGCATTAACCTATATTCTCCCAATTCATCAAAAGTCATTTTTCCGCCAAATTTTCTTATAACTTCTCCTTTTTGATTTCTATACTTTGTTGGCTCTGTAAGAAAGTGAGTCTCTTTTCCAGATGGAGAAACAATATCAAAGGAATCTAAAACTGTATATCCGCTTAGTTCCAGGGTATCGTTTAAGTAAACATTGATAATAAAATTGTTCGGAGTTCGATAGTCAACTCTTGGCTGTTTAAACTCAATTATTTCACAACTTTCTATTGGGGATTGTTGTTGCTTACTACATCCTAAAGCACTCATCATGAACGCAATCGTTAGCAAAAAAATAAGCGCTTTTCTCATAAAGCATTTCCTCCTTATTTATTGCTCTTTTCATATTTTACTATCATCTCTAAAAAAATTCATCGATTTAAAAACCCTTAAGTGGGTTTGTATTAATAATTTCTTCCACTACTTCAAAGCCCTTTGGGAATGCATAATTGTAACGAGCAGGAAGAGCAAAGACATATTTGGAGTTTCTGCCAAGTTCGGTGGGACCGATTGGTGCAGCACCTATATGAAACTTTTCTTGTTGAAGCGTATCCCACTGTTCGAGTGTGAACACCATTATGGGGATATCCTGTGTTGGGACTTCTTTGGTCCACTGGGGACTCCTTATCAAAATCAGTGGTCCTTCTTCGCTTGCAACTTCTCCATTTGCACCTTCACTATACCCCGTCCATTTGTCTTTAATAATTTTGTAACCCTGCCATGTCAAAGGCAAATCAAAAGTAAAACCATATTCTGTATTTTTGTACTGAATTGTTTTAAAACATTGTTTAAATAGACCATTACTTACTTCAAGAATATGTGAGACATTAATATCTTCTTGATATCCTCTCATAAAAGAAGACATCCAACTTTCGCCATATTCTTCAATCATCCAGGCGCTGAAACCAGGACCTAAAGTCTCTTTGCTCCAATCAATCCGGGGTCCAAGAATTCCCAAATTCAATTTCTCTCGCATTGCATAAAGTGCGTTGCTAAAGCCTACTACAATGATTGGGTAGAATTTTTGAGGATACTCTCTAAGCCACCCTTGCGGTAAAAGGTCTATTGCATCCTTATCAATCCAGATAGGTATTATATATGTGCTTGTGCAGGAGTTGAGTGTTTTAAAATCAGTCACTTTCAAAATCTGAGGATATTTCTTAAGTTCAGTGTCAGTAATAAGCCCACCATTTCGAGGTGCAAGATAAATTGCCTGGATCCCTTCTTCTCCGCCCGGAGAAACATATATGTCACTTATATTCGTCTGTGAACTTCCATTAGAGATGTTGGTGTTTGTTTGAGTTTGTCCCTGTTTCTTTTGTGTAATCCACAGTGCATAAATAGCCATTAAAATAACTACGACTGCAACAATTGCTACAACTTTTGCAATTTTTCCTTTGAATATGTTTTTCATTTTTCACCTTCTCTACAATATTAGATATATGAAGTGGTAAAAAAGTTCCACAATTTTTGAAGAATTTTGAAAGAATTTTTTACAAATAATAATTTGGCTTAAAATGAAGTAGTGATAATGGAAGTTAAATTTTTGTTCGGAGATTTTGGAGTTAATTTTTTAAAAAAGTGGAACTTTTTCTGAAATTTTGTATCTAATATTATGAGAGAATTTGGAGGACAAAATGAGAAAAGAAATTATTTTAATAACACGGTTATGCTAAGAGGGGTGGTGAAAGATGAGCAAAACCTCAAAAATTTTTATTATCGCCTTAATGGTCTTTGGCATCTTAATTTTAACATCGCTTGAGTCGATGCAATTCACAAATTCCGCCCCGAAGGTAATCGATCTTTCGAATATAACGCTTCCCTCCTACAAGCTTCCTCCTAATGCAAAAGTAACTAAAGAAAAAATAAGGGATAATTTAATAAAAGAAATTAAAATGTGTAGAGAATGGAATATACCGTGGGATCCTCACTTTCCCGACGGCACAGTTCCTACAAGAGTCCAGGTAATTACAATCCCTTACGGAGAATATACAAGAATATTCCTTGAAAATAAAGATGCTTCTGTTGCTACACCAAAAGATAAGTTGTATATACTTGTTGGCATTGATATTGCAGAGCCTCTAAAACAATTAGCTTTTAATATGGTGAGCATTCCACCAACTCAATTGAGGCTGTGGGAGAGGACGGGAGCACTCGATTCAAATAGACCTGTTGTGAATCAGGAACTTTTCCTTATAGATCCGATGACTGGCATTGCTGTGGAACATGGTTTCTACCAGGGTATATTCATTTTTCCGAAGCAGGATTGAAAAAAGCTTTAAATTATTTTTTGTAAGTAGTATAATTATGCTGATAGTAAAAGGAGGTAGGAAAAAATGAATGCAAAAAGGTTAGTTTCGTTGTTAGTCCTTGTTGTATTGATTTTTACTTCGTGCGGGGCAAAAGAAAGCAAAGGGGCTTATTCGAATGAAAGCCTTAAATACCTTCCGCAACTTATTCCTTATAGAGCAGGAGAATATTGGGGATACTGTAACAAAGATAAGCATATCATCGTCCAGCCAAAATATTCTGAAGCCTATCTTCTAAGTGAAGGTCTTGCAGCAGTTAATCTTAACGGAAAATGGGGATACATAGACGAAAAAGGGAATACTGTTATACAGCCCAAATTTGGTATGGCAGGGAATTTTCACGAAGGGCTTGCCTATGTCAGTATCGGAAACAAGTATGGTTATATAGATGCAAAAGGGAAATTAGTTATAAATCCTATGTTTGATAGTGCCTGGGATTTCCATAATGGCATTGCAATGGTTTCAATGAACATCCCGAAGGTTGGCACTAAATACGGATATATAGATAAAACTGGAAAATACATAGTAGAACCTAAGTTTGACTATGGATATGATTTTAACGGTAGTTTTGCAGTTGTAATGTCCGGGTGGAAACAAGGCGTTATCAATAAGTATGGAAAGATAATTGTCCCAACCAAATATGACCAAGTGTTTATAGTAGAGAATACGCTGGGTTTATTTGCAGTTAGGTCGGGTGATAAGTATGGTTTATTTGATGCGAAGGGTAAAATGGTTCTTTCGATAAAATATGACTATATTGGGAACTTTGTGGATGGACTTGCTCCAACGGGTCTGAACGGCAAATGGGGATATATAAATACAAAAGGGCAAGTTGCTATTCCTTTCACATTTGATGGTGCGGAGGATTTTCATGAAGGGCTTGCTTCGGTATCTGTCAAGGGTAACTATGGATATATTGACGAGAAAGGTAGGTTTATTATAAAGCCTGCATATAAATGCTCTTATATGTTTAGTGAAGGGCTTGCCGCAGTTCAGGATAAGAGTGGCAAATGGGGTTACATAAATAAAAGTGGTACAGTTGTGATCAAGCCTGTTTACGATGAAGCAAACAATTTTTCGGAGGGTCTTGCTTATGTAAAAGCAGGGGGAACTCAAAAATTTATCGACAAGAATGGGAATACAGCATTTGTAATACCAGCATCTTTTGACAAACTCGGTTATGTAATTTCGTATCCATATTTTGTAAATGGTTTGATAACAGTTGTCTTACCACAAGGCGCAGGTGTTTCTAAGACCATTGGTTATATGGATGGCAGAGGGACGCAATACTGGGAAGAGAAGAAATAGAAAAGTATTAGAAGTGCTAAAGGTAGAAGCCTTATAAAGGGATTTTAAGATGGAAGGACTCAAGGGGGAGAAAAAGTTATCGAGTTCAGGAAAAGTCTTTATTTTTATTGCTTTTGCAATTCTCCTTGTAACATTTGCTTTGAGTATTTTCTTTTATCCCCGTCTTCCTCAGGTTATTGCAACGCACTGGAATGCATTCGGCGAAGTTGATGGTTTTATGCAAAAGTCCTGGGGTGTATTTACCCTGCCTATTTTTTCCTCTGCCATAACTTTGTTTTTTATTCTTGTGCCAAAAATTTTCAGGACGAAAGAAAGTGAAAAATTCAGGGAAATATATAGTCACCAATTCAATTCATGCTGTTTACACTTGTGCACATTTCTTCATACCATCTTGACAGAATACTCAATTTGCTGTATAGTGTAACATGAAAGCGAATAAATGTTTGTAGTTTAATTG
>JAEMPV010000008.1 GCA_022759145.1 Caldisericum sp. | reverse complement strand
TAGAAAAATTAAAAAATTTAAGCTGGCGTAGAGGCTACATTATTTGCCTTTGGCTCGTATGTCCCAAAGAACTCCTTTATTCCCAGACCAATTGCACCAATGACTGATAATATAAAGCCATACCAAATATTGCCACCTACGTCACCAACAGACATCATACCTCCAATGCCAACCAAAAGCGATGATAGAAACACAAGGAATGACTGCTGCTCATCGGTAAGACCAAGTTCGCTTATTGTTATACTGCCAGTAGCCCATTCCTTAAATGCAAGACCTAATGCACCAACCAAAGCTAGTATAATTGCTATATCAGTACCAAGCCCTGCTGGAACCGAAATCCCAGCAATTGCTATAAGTATAAACGATCCAAATACCAACCATGCCTGTGCCTTGTCCGATAAACCAATTTTCCCAGCTGTATACCCTTCACTGACTAGTTCTTTGATAACCAATATAATCACACCCAACACAAACATTATCACTGTCCCTGCTAGGCTGTATGTAACAAAGTGTGTTCCTGCGTTCACTATGCCCAAGCCTATTAGCAACGATCCAACAAAGGCAACAAATGCCTGCCAACCATTACCAATACTACCCAGTTTTGCCATATATCATATAAATACACACTACTATTTAAACGTTTGGTTATTGCTCAATACCCATTATCTCATACAAGTGATTTATGCGTTCATCAAGCCTTTCTATCCTATTTTTCAATTCCACTATTTCTGACTCAAGTTCCATAATAATTGTATTTAACCTTCTAATTTCATCTTTATTTTCATTGTTTGTTTTTATGACCCTGTGGAATGACATATATTGCTTTAATTTTTTTGCCTTTTCATTCTCATTTTCCCATTGGCTAGGCATTTTTACCACCATGGCTTAAGTTATACCTTTACTATTATTTGAATTTTTTTATCGCTAAAAGCATAAAAATGAATAATATTATGAATACCAAAAATAGCGGTAGTCTGGGAGACTGTCCCAGAGCTACCCGCCCAATGGTGCTGTTAATTTCCCCATACCCCATCTTTGGGGGTATGGGAGACCATATACTCGCAACGCAACACCTTATGCGTTGCTCACAAGTGCCTTCTAAGGCACAGATATAGTAATAATTTGGATATATTTAAACTTTTTGCAATCAAAAGGTTTTTATATTGTTAATGGTATTTACAGCCAGTCCCGTGGTGTAGAGGACAAGCATCCCAGACTTTGGATCTGGGGACGGCAGTTCAAATCTGCCCGGGACTGTAGCCCCGTGGTGTAGTGGCCAAGCATTGCTGGCTCTGAACCAGCAGACAGTGGTTCAAATCCACTCGGGGCTGCCTAAAATATATTTGAGCCAAAAGCGTCTCCATACTTACAAATTTCTTTAAATGCACAGTAATCACAATACCAAGACTCCTTTTTGTCTGGGACTTTGTTTTCCTTTATGCCCTTTATTGCCAATGAAACAACAGATTCCATTTCTTTTCCGTAGCGTGTTATATCGTCATCAGTTATTTCCTCTGCAAATACAAAGACATGGTCGCTTGAGCCAATATTATCTATGCTGACACCGCTTACCTTATGGCCTGATTGATTAATATACACAGAACCAGTCCTGAAATATAAAAGAGCAATTCCATTTACCGTTATTCCCTTTGTTTCACGCAGTAAATAAGCATAATACATTACTTGTTTGCGGTGGTGGTCATACATTTCAGTAGGTGGAGCAAGTACAAACTTTTTATCAATAATATACCTTTTATCGCCTTTTTCTAGAATTTCATCAATAGTCCCAGAAATAATAAAGTCATCATACTTTTTTTCTATATTGAATTCGTGGAAGTCGGTTATTCTTGTTTCGTGGAGCTTCATTCCAACCCAAATCCTAAACATTTCATCGTCATTGTTTATTACTGTCTTTGGCCCATATTTATACTCAAAATACAGTTTCCTCGGACAGCCATAAACTATTGAAGAAACATGGAATTTCCCGTCAGGTTTATGAGAGCCATAAGAGATATTCTCTTTTACCCTGTTTCTGAAAACATTTTTTATATATTCATTAATCTTCAATTCCTCAGCCATTATAGCATCACCTAAGCACATCAGCTATTTAATTTTTTCCCATTTGCGTAATAATTTATACTTTCATTGAGCTTTATTATAGAGCCATTCCTGAACCTTTCCCTAAAAACAAATCCCTTCCTTTCCAAAGACCTTATTGTATTCGACAGATTGCTCTTGTTATAACTTTTTCCAGCAACAGACATTACTTGGCTTACCTTTTCAAATATTTCATTGAAAGACATGCTTTTGTTCTTAATAAGCATTAGCATTACGATCTTTTCAACCGGGCCGAGAACACCAATATCTACGTGCTTATAGTTAAGTGCCATACTACCACCTCCGCTTCATCTGTCCAATCTGGATATTGATAAGAACAGCAGCACCAACCAATAAAAGTATAACACCTATCACCTCACCAATAACTGTTGAGCCATAATAAAATAGAATAAATGTGCCATACATAAACAAAAAAAAGAATAATATAAATTCTATAAACTCACTCATTATAGATTACCTCCTTTTTTGTCCCACAAATCTAGCAATATTAAAAACAAAATTAGGGCAACCGAAAAAATGAGATAGCTCACATACCAACTCGAATAAAACAGCACGACCAAAGATCCAACTAGCAACAACAATAACGCAACGTAAATCTCTATATCGTCCTTGATTTCACTGCTTATTTTCATTTTTTTCATCACCATCTTGCTTTTTATTAGATTCTGGGTTTACAGCTGCATAATTTATAATATATAGCTGTTTAAGGAATTCCGAGCCATAGCCATGTTCCAAGTCATCAATCAGTTTTTTATCGTGGATTTTGCCCTCTTTGTATTTTATATATATATCAAGTAGTTCATAAAGTTCATATTCGAGTGCATTGAATTCATCTATATCATTGCCAGTATTGTCAAGTATGTCTATTGCATATTTGCCATACGTAAGTTCTAGTATATAATATTTTTTGCCTTTAGAAGTCTCAACATATTTTGCTATTGTTGTGCCAGCTGGGAGGTTTATATAATTAAGCCTTGTTGCTTC
>JAEMPV010000007.1 GCA_022759145.1 Caldisericum sp. | reverse complement strand
TCCTCCTTTTGTTTTTTTTGAGAGGAACGTTAAGGTGACCCAATGAAAATTATTTTACTTGGTAGTAATGGGCAGTTAGGCAAAGAGTTTGAAAGGTATTTGATAGAAAATACTAATGTTGAATTGCACTCTTTTTCTCATAAGGAACTCGATATTTTTGATTCGCAGAAACTCGTTAATAAATTTCAGGAGATTTCCCCAGATGTCGTTATTAATTGTGCAGCATATACCAAAGTCGACCAGGCAGAGAAGGAGCAGACTCTTGCTTATCAAGTCAATGCAATTGGAGCGAAAAATGTTTCTTTTGCTTCCTTTAAGGTAAATGCAAAGGTTATCTACTTCAGCACTGATTATGTTTTTGATGGCTTGAAAAGTGCGCCATATAATGAATTTGATAAACCTAATCCTATATCAGTGTATGGAAAGTCGAAGCTTCTTGGAGAAACTTATACAAAGGAACATAACCCAAACCATCTTATTTTAAGGATTTCCTGGCTTTACGGAATTAATGGTTCAAACTTTGTGAAGACAATAATAAGACTTGCAAAAGAAAAAGGAGAGTTAAGAGTTGTAAATGACCAGGTAGGAACCCCTACTTATACACTTGATGTTGTAAGACAAACTTGGAAACTTATTCAAGAAGATAGCATTGGTCTTTATAATGCTGCAAACATTGGTCAAGCAACCTGGTTTGAATTTGCAAAAAGAATTATTGAGAAATTGAAACTTAATGCAAAAGTTGTGCCGATTAAAACGGAAGAATTTCCTACATTAGCAAAGAGGCCAAAATTTTCAGTGCTTGACAATTATTTGTTTGAACTTGAAAATAAGAATATAATGCGAAAGTGGGAAGAGGCATTTGACGAATTTGTAACAAATTATAGGGAGGAATTATTAGATGAGTAAAAGAATTTTGGTAACCGGTGGTGCGGGATTTATTGGATCAAACTTTACTCATTACCTATTTAAAGAACACCCAGATTACGAAGTTATAAACCTCGATAAACTTACTTATGCAGGTAATCTTGAGAATCTTAAAGGTGTGGATGATAAACCTAATTATCATTTTGTAAAGGGTGATATTGGAAATAGAGAACTTGTAGAATATGTTTTTGAAACATTTAAACCAGAATATGTTGTGAATTTTGCAGCAGAATCACATGTTGATAGAAGTATTGAAGGACCAGAAGTATTTATAAGGTCAAATGTCTATGGCACTCAGGTTTTGCTTGATGTTGCAAAAGAATTTTGGAGTAAGAATAACATGTTTGATTCGGCAAGATTCCTTCAAATTAGCACTGACGAAGTTTATGGCTCTTTACCTTTGGAAAGCACCGAAAAATTTACTGAAGAATCACAACTTAAGCCCAACAGTCCTTATTCTGCTTCGAAAGCTTCTGCAGATTTATTGGTAAGGGCATACTATGTAACTTACGGAATGCCTGTGTTAATAACGCGTTCCTCAAACAATTTTGGCCCAAGACAATATCCGGAGAAACTCATTCCTTTAATGATTACCAATGCATTGCAAGGGAAACCCTTGCCAGTTTATGGAGATGGTCTCAATGTAAGGGATTGGTTATATGTGGAAGATAATTGTAGAGGAATCGATGTCGTGTTGCATAAAGGAAGGATTGGAGAGGTTTACAATATTGGTGGTGGGAACGAGTGGAAGAACATAGACCTTGTAAATCTGATATGTGAAACTCTTGCTGAATTGACAAATAAACCAGTTGATGAATACAGGAAACTTATTACCTTTGTAAAAGATAGACCTGGACATGATAGAAAGTATGCACTAAGCATTGAGAAAATAAAGACAGAATTCGGATGGATGCCTGCTATCGATTTTAAGATAGCAATGAAAGAAACTATTAATTGGTTTATTGAAAAATTTTGAATGAGGTAAAGTGAAAGTAACAATAAATAGCTTAAGCATGGATTCGAATGTTTTTCCTAAAGTTGCGATAATAATATTAAACTGGAACGGCTGGAAGGACACTGTCGAATGCCTTGAGAGTGTTTACAACCTTGGTTATCCAAACTATCAAGTATTAGTTGTCGACAATGGTTCTACAGATGATTCAATTGAAAAAATAAAGGCGTGGGCTGAAGGAAAAATTCAATTGAAATCAAATTTTTTGGAATACGACTCATATAGTAAGCCAGCAGGGATAATTGAACTTAAAAGAAAAGATTTGCAATTCAGCAACGGAAATGAGTCTGAACAAAATTATAAAAATTTAATGGTGCTTATCCTTAATGAAGAAAACCTGGGCTTTGCAAAGGGGAACAATGTAGGAATTAGATATGCGATTGAAAGGGGATTTGACTATGTGTTTCTTTTAAATAATGATACCGTTATTCCTCAACAATCTTTTCTTAATGAAATGATAAATTTTATGGAAGAAAATAAAGAGATTGGAGTTAGCGTTCCCTGCATTTATTACTATAACCAACCAGATAAAATTTGGAATTGTGGAGGGAAGTTATTACCCTTTGGCTGGAGAAAATATTTCACATCAAAGAATATATGCAATTCCAAGAGAAAATATCTTAATATCTCGTTTGCTACAGGATGTGCGTTGCTTATTAGAGAAAGCATTTTAGAAAAGTATGGAGTGCTAACTGAAGATTTTTTCTTTGGAGAGGAAGATTATGAGTTTAGTATGCGTATGAAGAAGAATAAAATGAAAATGGCTTGTGTATTAAATGCAAAGATCTATCATAAACTTGGTAGTTCTGTTAATAAGCTAAGCGAGAGAAAACTTAAACTTGCTTTTATTCATCATCTAAATCGTTTGGTTCATCTTAAGAAATACTATCCTAAAATTTTGTGGAAATTGTATAGAGTATATGCTCTCATATATATCTTTTTGATGCTAAGAGTTAGATATAAAGTTAGTTATAAAGATGCGTTCCGTTATCTAATGAAGCTTAGTAAGGAGTCGGATAACCTGTCGAAAGTGGATAAAAAAACTTTCGATAATATCCTTAGAGGAGACTTGTAAATGGTCATTATATTTGCGTTTATTTCATTTGCTTTAATGTATATTGATTATAAGGAAACCGGATCTTTGTTCACCCCGTTTACGGTTGTCGTATTTCCAATTGTCATGTTAAGTTTATACATAGAATCTATTGGAAGAATAAGAGGTTATTACAACATCACTTTAGATGCTTATGTTTTTTTGCTGCTTAATTTCATCTTCTTATGGTTACCAGGCCAATTATTTTTTTTAGCCACTTTTGGCAAACTAAGATTTAAAAATGGATTTGAACACGTTAAAAATTTTGTCCAAAAGAATGCCGTTTTTTTGCTATTTCTTTTATGGGTTGCTATAATTGCTGGCTTATTAGATCTTTTCTCATTTATCCATCAATATGGGATTGCTCTTATTACGAGTGCAATCTTTAAACAAGCTTATGGCAGGGGTATTCTGGGACATTTAGTAAACTTAGGTTACCCTAGTTTTTTACTTTTAGCGTCTTATATACCCTCGCAGGTTAACAAAAAAATTGTTCTTTGTTCTATATTTTTAATGGCGTTTGTTATTTTCGTCTCTCAGACCAAATATCATCTTATTATTCCTTTGGCTACGATTTTAATATTAAAATCATTCACAACAAAGAAGAAAGGAATTACTTATAAAAACTTAATTCTCGGAGGAATATTAATATCTTTAGTATTCTTCGGTACATATTTTTTTATGTTTGCGGTTACATATGGGTACAGTCAAGCTTTGTCTTCTGTGTATTTCATACTCAATCATTTTGAGCGCTATATTCTGTCTGGTCCTGTTGCTTTGGGGCAATATTTAGCACATTATAACCAAATTTTTAATTTAGAAGATTTGCTTAATGTACCTGTAAATATATACCGATGGATAGGTGGTCTCAAAGAATACAATATTTCGTTATGGACTCAACCGTGGGTACAGATTTCAAAATCAGATACTACCAATGTTGGCACAATGTTTGGTACCGTTTATCTGGCTTTAGGTTACTGGGGTACATTGTTCTTCTCGTTAATTTTAGGAATTATTTCGTATGCAATATATTACATTACTCTGAAAACAAAGAAGGTTAGTTGGATACTTTTGAATTCTTGGTTACTTGGTACTTTAAGTGTAAGTTTTTTTGGTTATCATTTCCATTTGTTGTTAATATGGGAAGTTGCTTTTTATTCTTTGGTGATTCCATTTTTGTCCTCTATACTTGATCAAATTTTATTGCGAAACAGAAAGATTATTTACAAATATAAGATTAACCCACCAAACAAGAATCATGAACAAAATGGGAGTGTTTCAAAACTTTAAAATGGGCATTTTGATATCTGCACCCTTAAATAAGGAAGTTTTATGAAAATTTGTCTCTTAGCACCTGCAAATAGTGTTCATACTTTAAAGATTGCTTATAGCCTAAAAGAGAGTGGTAATGAGGTCCTTGTAATATCCTTTCATAAGCCTTTGCCTAAAGATGTTGATGCTTTATACTTTCCTCCGATCATCTCTCCTTTAGGAAAACTTAATTATCTACTACATATTCCTAACATAAAGAAAATAGTTGAACAATATCACCCTGATGTTTTGCATGCTCATTATGTTTCCAGTTATGGACTTGTTGGGGGCTTATTGAATTATCATCCATTTGTAGTATCAGTTTGGGGGTCAGATATTTTTGATTTTCCTAAGAAAAGTTTCTTACATAAATATTTTGTGAAATATGCCCTCAAAAAGGCGGATTTTATCCTTTCTACAAGCAGTATTATGGCAGAAGAAACCAAAAAGTATACTGATAAAGAAGTTTTTGTAACGCCTTTTGGTGTTGATTGTGAGAAGTTTAAACCAATGTTTGAACTGAAGCCAAAAGATAAAATTATAATTGGCACTATAAAAGCCTTAAAACCTAAATATGGAATTGAGTATCTTATCAGGGCATTTAAAATATTAGTAGACAAATATCCTTATTTACCTTTAGAACTTCATATTGGAGGAGAAGGCTATTTGAAGGAAGAATTAGAAAAATTAGTAAGATCTCTAAATATTGAGGACAAAGTAAAATTTCTTGGTTTTATTCCTCATGATGAAGTTCCAAAGTATTTCAATATGTTTACTGTATCTGTATCTGTATCTGAGAGTGAATCATTTGGGGTTGCGGTTTTAGAAGCGGAGGCTTGTGGAATTCCTGTGGTAGTTTCTAATATTGGCGGTCTTCCTGAAGTAGTTAAAGATGGAGAGACCGGATTTATTGTTCCTCCCAAGGACCCCGGAGCTACTGCTAATGCTATAGAAAAAATTGTGTTAGATGGACATCTTAGAAAAGAACTTTCAGTTAATGCAAGAAACTTTGTTTTAGATAAATATAACTGGAAAGAAAATTTCAAACTAATTATTAAAATCTATGAAAAAGCCATAGGGGAAATAGATAATGTTTAACAAAATATTTGGATTTTTAATCATTATGCAATAACTCAGGTCCTTCCTGGAGGAACAAGACATTTTGATTTTGGAAAAGAGCTAGTAAAGAGAGGTTTTATGGTAAAATATCTTTGGAAGGGCATGAAATGAGTACTATTGTTTATTACAATATGGGCTTTGGTAAAATATGCTATAAGATATTCTCATATTACATGGCAAGGGAATTTTTGGCAGAAGATTAGGCTATATTTTCCAAATGAATACGATAGGAAAAACTGCGAAGTTTTTTACAAATAATACAGGTGGATTACAAAAAACGGAAGAGGATGCTAAAAATTATCTTTTGTGTATATAATAATTGGGAGAACAAAAGGATGAAATCGATTAATTTATATGAGGAGTTCTTGAAATGAAAATTGTCTCTGTAGTTGGTGCAAGATCGTAATTTATAAAATCAACTTTAGTTTCTAAGAAAATCAAGTATGGAAGAAATT
>JAEMPV010000006.1 GCA_022759145.1 Caldisericum sp. | reverse complement strand
GCATCTCCTCTTCAATCGAAAGGGGTAACAGACCCCTTTCGAACTTACCCCATAAGAACACGAAGTTCTAATTATAATCCGGTCATTCCGAACAAAGTGAGGAATCTCCGCCTTTTATGTTTTCTCGGGGGTTTTGAGGGTGTGATGTCCAATCCCCTCAATTAAATTGGATACCCCTCGCAAAGATGGCTCGGGGTGACATAATGGGAAGGGGGCACCCCTTCCCAACTAACCCCGAAAGGCAAAAAATTAATTTCGGGTGGAGTTGTAATCCTCCTCCACCATCTTGATTATGCTCCCATTTTCTGTATAATAGAGTTTGGTATAAAGATACCTTCCTTGTAGGGGTTGCCTTACAAGGCAAAAATTTTATGTCCAGGAGGTAAAAAGATGAATTATTACGAAGTGCTTTACATCGTAAGCGCTAACCTTTCTGATGAAGAAAGGCAGGGCTTGGTTCAGAAATTCCACGATTTTGTGGAAAGAAATGGCGGAAGTTTTAGAAGTGAAAACGAATGGGGATTAAGGACTCTTGCCTATCCCATTCTCAAGCAGGACAGAGGTTATTACTATCTTGCCTACATTAATCTTCCAGCAAGTGCAGTTAAAGACCTTTACTACTTCTTCAGGGTTACCGATGGTTTCCTCAGGGCAATGATTGTTAAGAAGGAAGAGAAGAAAGAAAAGGAAATGCCCGAGAAACCACAAGAAACAAAGGCAGAAGAGGTAACTCAAGAGGTCGAAGAAAATGTCTGATGTAAACAGAGTTTTCCTTACAGGGCGTCTTGTTGCAGACCCCGACATCAGATACACCCCAACAGGTAATGAAGTTGCCCAGTTCAGAATTGCTGTCAACATAAATTATAAAAGCAAGCAAGACCCTTCAAATTGGCAGGAAGAGACATCCTTCATTACTATTGTTGCCTGGAACAGGCTTGCAGACAAAGTTGAAAAAACAATCAAAAAGGGCGACACCATTTTCGTTGAGGGCAGATTGAGAATAAGAGAATACGAAGTTGACGGGAACAAAAGATACGCAACGGAAATCGTTGCAAGAGACATAAAACTCATCGTAGCAAAAGGCGCAAAGGAAATTGAAATCGAAGAGGCTACCGATGAGTCAGAACCAGATGTACCATTTGCATAGAAGGAGGTAAAAATAATGGAATCACCAAAAAGAGTTGCAAAGAAAGGATACTTCTTCAGACAGAAGAGGAAAGTCTGCGTATTTTGTGCAAGAAACGAAGAGATTGACTATAAAGATGTTGCAAAACTTTCACGTTTCATAAGCGAGAAAGGTAAGATTCTTCCACGAAGGAACACAGGGCTTTGCGCAAAACACCAGAGGCAACTTGCAAGAGCAATTAAGCGTGCTCGTATAATGGCACTTTTGCCTTTCGTTAAGATTTAAGATAATGAAAATCAAGGTTCTTCTTTTACAGAATGTAAAAGGCTTGGGGAACGCAAAGAGCATAGTCTCAGTTTCAAAGGGCTATGCTCTTAATTATCTTATCCCAAAAGGTCTTGCAAAGGTTGTTGATGAAGATACTGCAGAGACAATTGTCGATGAGTCAAAGAATGTAGAGGAGCGAAGAATCGCGCAGGCAAAGAAGGAAAAAGAAATTCTTGAGTCAAAAGAACTCATTTTCAAGGCAAATGCAGGCACGGGAGACAAACTTTTTGGCTCAATAACCGCTCAAGACATCGAAGATAAAATTAAAAAAGTCTTTCAAATTGATATCGATAAGAAAAAAATCGTCCTTGACACCCCGATTAAAAAACTTGGAGTTTATACAATTCCTGTAAAACTTTACAAGGAAGTCCAGGCAGAACTCAAGGTAAGAGTTGAAAAAGAATAATGGCTGAAAACGAGATTAAAAGGCTTCCTCCTTATAGTATCGAGGCGGAGCAATCGGTAATCGGCTCAATCCTCATTGACGAAGAGGCAGTCCTCAAAGTGCTCGAAATTTTGCGTCCTGAGGACTTTTATCGTCCTGAGCACGAGGAGATAATGAGGGCTGTATTCGATTTAACAACAGAAAATACCCCCATCGATATAGTGTCCGTAACTGATAAATTGCGTTCCACAAATAAACTCGATTTTGTCGGTGGACCTACATATATAATGCAACTTGCATCCTCCGTCCCCAATGCTGCAAATGTAGAATACTACGCAAAGATTGTTAAGACAAAAGCCCTCTTAAGGGAACTTATAAAGGCTGGTGCAGAAATCTCTGAACTTGGCTTTAATGAGTCGATGGATATTGATGAAGTCCTCAACGCTGCAGAGCAGAAAATTTTTAATATTTCTCAAAGAAAAACACAATCGTACTTTTTAAGAGTTCGGGATTTCCTCCACGAGCACTTTACCGAAATCGAAAACCGGCACAAAAGGAAACTCGGGCTTTCTGGTATTCCGAGCGGTTTTCCCTCGCTTGATAAAATTACAGGAGGCTTTCAAAAATCTGATCTTGTAATTATTGCAGCGCGTCCAAGCATTGGAAAGACATCCCTTGCACTCAACATAACCGAGCACATAGCAATTAAAGAACAAAAGCCTGTTGGAATTTTCTCACTTGAAATGTCTAAGGAGCAGCTCATCGAAAGGATGTTGTGCGCCGAAGCAAAGGTTGATATGATGCGATTGAAGACGGGATACCTTAGGGACGAGGACTGGCCCAAATTAACCGAGGCATATTCAAGCCTTTATGAAGCACCTATCTATATTGATGACTCTCCAGATGTAACGCTTAACGATATAAGGACAAAATCCCGCAGGCTTGCAATTGAAGCAAAAATTGAAATCATTTTTATAGATTACCTTCAGCTTATAAGGTCCGAGCAAAAGGTTGAGAATAGAGTTCTTGAAATTTCACAAATTACCCGTGGGCTTAAAAATCTTGCAAGAGAACTTGATATACCTATTGTAGTCCTATCGCAACTGAGCAGGGCTGTAGAAAAGCGTGAGGATAAACGCCCAGTCCTTTCAGACCTCAGGGAATCTGGCTCAATCGAACAGGATGCAGATGTTGTTATCTTTTTGCATGTGCCAGATGAGGATAACAGGGAAGAAATAGAACTCATTGTTGCAAAACAGAGAAATGGGCCTCAGGGCAAAGCATCACTTTTGTTCCAGCAAGAATACACAAAGTTTGTCGAACGAGTCGAGGGGTATTAATCTACCCACTTGACAGAAATTAATATTTCTGTATTATATTATTGCTATACCCCTATGGGGGCCGTTAGCTCAGTAGGCAGAGCACCGGCCTTTTAAGCCGGGTGTCGCAGGTTCGAATCCTGCACGGCTCACCAGTTGCGCCCTCGTAGTCTAACGGTTAGGACATCGCCCTTTCAAGGCGGCGATAGGAGTTCGACTCTCCTCGAGGGCACCAAATTTTTTTAGGTGGGTTGTGGGCGGATGGCTCAGCGGTAGAGCACTTCCCTCACACGGAAGGGGTCACAGGTTCGAATCCTGTTTCGCCCACCATTAGGATATTGCAAAAAATTGTAAGTTTAAATATAATACATTTAGCGGGGTCGTGGTGTAGTGGTCTAACACGCTGGCCTGTCACGCCGGAGACCGTGGGTTCGAATCCCATCGATCCCGCCAGTTTAATGAAAATGAGAGACAAAAGCGGGAGTAGCTCAGGGGTAGAGCACTGCCTTGCCAAGGCAGGTGTCGCGGGTTCGAATCCCGTCTTCCGCTCCATTTTTATTTTAGGAAGTTTTAGTTTAGGTGCCGGCGTAGCTCAGGGGTAGAGCAGCTCACTCGTAATGAGCGGGTCGTCTGTTCAAATCAGATCGCCGGCTCCATATTCTGAAAATAGAAGGAGGTAAGAATGGGAATTTGGCTTGCAGGTATCTTCGGGGTGTTATCCCTTGTCGTTGCAATCATCTTATCAATCTCGATCTTAAGGCGTGACCAGGGCACAGAAAGAATGAAAAAAATCGCAAAAGCAATCCAGGACGGTGCACTTGCATTTCTCCTTGAAGAGTACAAGACGATGTATATCTGGGTTATTATATTTGCAATTGTAATTGGAGTGGTAATTTCTCCTTATGTTGCGCTTTTCTTCATTCTTGGGACAATTTTCTCAACACTTTCTGGATTTTTTGGGATGTACATTGCAACAAGAGCAAGTGTTAGGACTACAAATGCTGCAACAAAAAGCACAGGCGAAGCACTATTCGTTGCATTCTCTGGCGGTTCGGTAATGGGGCTTACGGTAACAGGTCTTGGGATTATTGGTTCCCTTCTTACTTATGTTATCACTGTGAAATTCCTCCCTCAGGTTAGTCCACTTGTTGCAGTAACCGGTTATTCAATCGGTGCGAGTTTTGTTGCATTATTTGCTCGTGTTGGTGGCGGCATATACACAAAGGCTGCCGATGTCGGAGCAGACCTTGTAGGCAAAATCGAAGCAGGCATTCCTGAAGATGACCCGAGAAACCCTGCGGTCATTGCCGATAATGTCGGAGATAATGTGGGCGATATTGCAGGGATGGGTGCAGATTTATACGAATCATATGTTGGTTCGATTACTGCAGCTATAATCCTTGGGATTCTTGCGCTTGGAAGCAATGCCTCAACTTATATATATCTCATCACTGGATATGGTATTCTTTCCTCGCTTATAGGTGTAGTCTCTTCCCTTATTGCATCCAAACTCAACATTCATCCTCAAAAGGCGCTTAATATCGGTTCTGTTACTGCAAATATTGTTGCAATAGTGATTTTCTTCTTCGTTTCAAAAGGTATTCCCAATGGCATTAACTACTTTGTTGCAATTATTACCGGGCTTCTTATAGGGCTTGCAATTGGATTCATAACACAATATTATACAAGTTCCAAACCGATTGTCGAAATTGCAAAGTCTGCTTCTGAGGGTGGCGCTGCAACAACAATCCTTTCTGGAATGGCTGTTGGAATGGAAAGCACATTTATCCCCCTTGTCCTTATTGCATTAGGAATAATAATTGCTTACAGGTTTAGCGGGCTTTTTGGTATTGCCCTTGCAGGTTTGGGCATGCTTTCAACTCTTGGTATAAGTTTGAGCGTCGATGCATATGGACCAATTGCAGATAACGCAGGTGGTATTGCAGAAATGTCCCACCTTCCGCATGAAGTAAGGGAAAGGACAGATACGCTTGATGCACTTGGAAATACAACTGCCGCAATGGGCAAGGGCTTTGCAATCGGTTCTGCTGCACTTACTGCACTTGCACTATTCTCCTCTTATATACAAACAATGGAAATGAACACACTCGATGTTATGTCTCCATATACAATCTCAGGGATGTTTGTTGGCACAGCACTTCCATTCTTGTTCTCGGCACTTGCGATAATGGCGGTATCAAGGACTGCAGGTTTTATGGTCGAAGAAGTTAGAAGGCAGTTCAGAGAAATTCCCGGGCTTATGTCCGGAAAAGCAGATCCTGACTACAAGAAGTGCGTTGCAATCTCTACGAAAGGTGCCTTAAAGAGTATGATTCTTCCTTCTCTTATTGCAGTTATTTCTCCGTTTGCAGGATTAATTATCTTTATGTCCTATGGTAAAGAGTTTACTGGTGGGTTGTTAGCAGGAGCGCTTCTTTCGGGCGTAATTATTGCAATCTATATGGCAAATGCTGGGGCTGCCTGGGACAACGCAAAGAAATATATTGAACAGGGTAACTTTGGAGGCAAAGGGTCTGAGGCACACAGGGCAAGCGTTGTTGGAGATACGGTTGGCGACCCTCTCAAGGATACTGCAGGACCTTCTATTAACATCCTCATTAAGCTAATGACGACTATTTCACTCCTTTTTGGACCTCATATTATTAAATTACTTTTAAAATGAGGAAATTCATAATTTTAGCAAAATTTTTGATTATAATATCACTTGTGATATATCTGGCAATGATTTTTGATTGAAAGGAAATTTGGAAATGACTGTAAATGCAAAGAAAATTATAAAGCAAGTTTTGGTTGTAGTGCTTATAGCATTTGTGGTGGTGCTTGGGTATTATGTTTACATTACGGCAAAAAATTTGAGCCTCATTAACGAGCACTCAAAGGGGGAGATTCCTCTCGATACCTCAAAGCCAACAAATATACTCCTTTTGGGAACTGACAGGCGAACAAAAAATGAGGCAGGAAGGTCTGATGTAATGATTCTTGTTCACCTTGACCCAACCACCAAAAAGATAACGCTTCTCTCCATTCCGAGGGATTCAAGAGTCCTTATTCCGGGGCACGGATACGATAAAATTAACGCTGCATTTAATTCTGATTACTTTGAAGATGGTGGGGTTGAACTTTCCATAAAAACCGTTGCAAACCTTCTGGGTATTGATAGTAAAGATATCCCTTACTATGCGATTGTAAACTTTGATGGATTTGCAAAGGTAATCGATGCGATTGGTGGAGTTACAATTGATGTAAAAGAGCCAATGCACTACCACTCATGGGCAGGTGATGTAAAGATAGACCTCAATCCAGGAGTGCAGCATCTTGACGGTATTAAGGCTCTTGAATATGCAAGGTTTAGATATGATGCGTGGGGAGACTTTGGTGTTGATTCCGAAGGAAATGTCCATGGAAGAGTTGAAAGGCAACAGGAACTTATTAAGGCGATTATAGACCAGACGAAAGACATAAGAAACATTTTTAAACTTCCTCAGATTGCACAGGAAATTGGTAATGCGGTTGACACAAATTTGACGGTTGCACAGATTACAAAACTTGGTCTTACCTATAAAGATATTACAAGTAAAGATTTACAGATTGTAAATTTCCCTGGCGTTCCTCATATGATTGACGGGATTTCATATGTTGTTCCCGACTACGATAAACTTAAAGAAATAGGGCAAACATACTTCAAATTGTCGAAATAACATTAGCGAATTTTCAACTTTTAAAGGGGCGTTACGCCCCTTTTTTAATTTATTTTTGATTATCTTTAGCCGAAATTAGCAAAGCAAAAGTTTTTTATTTTGGATATTTTGGAAATTTTGATAATTTGAATATAATAGTTTGAGATGAAAAAAATAGTAAAAGTTATAACCGAGGAAGAAGCAAAGAACCAGTGGATTAGGTGCAATAGCTGCAGACGCCTTATTTATTATGAAGAGTTAAAAGAAAACTTAAAAGTTTGTCCCTATTGCGGATACCACTTTAGGCTTACTGCAAGGGAGCGAATTGAATCTTTAATTGATACTGGGACTTTTATTGAAATGTTTAAAGAGATTACTTCGAGTGATCCGCTTCAATTTGTAGACAAGGAACCTTATAAGAAAAAAATCGAAGAAATAGAGGCAAGCGGGGGATATAGCTCTTCTATTATAACTGGCAGAGGAAAAATAGGCAATATAGATGTTGCAGTAGGAGTTCTCGCTTTTGAATATGTAGGAGGAAGTTTAGGAAGTGCAATGGGTGAAAAATTAACTCGTCTTATATATTACTCTATTGACGAAAAACTACCTTTGATTATCATTTCTTCTTCGGGTGGGGCAAGAATGCAGGAAGGAATATTATCATTAATGCAAATGGCAAAAATAAGTGGAGCTTTATCTGATTACAAGAAAAACGGGCGACTTTACATATCTATCCTTACTAATCCTACCTATGGTGGGACTACTGCAAGTTTTGCAATGCTTGGAGATATTATAATAGCGGAATCGAAGGCAATGATCGGTTTTGCAGGTCCAAGAGTAATAGAGCAAACTACTAAGAAAAGGCTAAAAGATGATTTCCAGACAGCAGAATTTTTACTTGCTCATGGCTTTGTAGATATAGTTACTGACAGAAGATTTTTAAAAAGTGAAATAGAAAGGATCTTGAGGTATCTTCCATGAAATTTCTTTCTTTCGAACAAGAACTTGAAAAGATTTATCTTGCTATGCAAAGAAACCCTGGGGACGAACAACTGAAGCGGATGTTCGATGAAAAACTAAAAGAAATCTACTCTAATCTTCAACCTTATGAAGTCGTTGAGATTGCAAGACATCCAGAGCGTCCCCATACAGAAGATTACATCTCAAACATTATTACAGATTTTGTAGAACTTCATGGAGATAGATATTTTGGTGATGACCCCGCAATGATTACAGGTATTGGTAGATTAAATGAAACTGTTGTTGGTGTGATAGGGCACAGAAAAGGAAAGAATCTTAAAGAACAATTGGAAGCACATTTTGGGATGGCAAATCCTGAAGGTTATAGAAAGGCTTTAAGAGTTGTAAGGCTTGCAAGTGAGAAATTTAATGCTCCAATCATTTCATTTCTTGACACACCTGGTGCAAATCCAACAGAAGAGGCTGAGGAGAGAGGTGTAGCGCATGCTATTGCAACAAACCTTATGGAATTTTTCAACATACCCACTCCTATCGTAGTTGTTGTGATAGGGGAAGGTGGTTCGGGTGGTGCTCTTGGCATAGGAGTGGGGGATAGAATTCTTATGCTGAAGTATGCAATATATTCAGTTATCTCGCCAGAGGGATGTGCTTCAATTTTGTTCGGAAATGCAAGTAAAGCAAAAGAAGCAGCAATCTCTCTAAAACTTACATCAGAGGAACTTCTAAAACTAAAAGTAATCGATAAAATTATTGAAGAGCCAATTGGGGGAGCACACAGATTTAAAGAAATTACCATGAGAAATGTTAAAGAAGCAATTTCTAACACTCTTGAAGAACTTACAAAAATAAAACGAGAAGACTTGCTTAAGATGAGAAAAGAAAAATTCCTTAAAATGGGGGTTTACGATGAAAAACAAAAATATCAGTGAGGAAATAAAAGAGATTATAGAAATTGCAAAGAAAAACGGAGTAGAAGAATTTAACCTCGAAGTTGATGGGCTAAAGATATCATTCAAATTTACTTCAAAAGAAACAGCATCTTTTGCTGAAAAGGAAACACTTCAAAAGGAACCCGAAAAGGAAATAATAACTGAAAGTGCAAATACTTTTCTTGTAAAATCACCACTTGTTGGCGTGTTTTACAGGAAGCCCAATCCAACATCAAAGCCATTTGTTGAGGTTGGTGATGTTGTAGAAAAGGGGCAGACCCTCTGTATAGTTGAAACAATGAAAATAATGAACGAAATACAGGCTGAGAAAAAGGGAAAAGTTATAAAGATCTTCCCTGAGGATGGATCAATGGTTGAAGCAGAGCAGCCACTTTTTGAGTTAGAGGAGATTTATGAGGATTAAAAGAGTCCTTGTTGTAAATAGAGGAGAAATAGCACTAAGAATACTTAGAAGTCTTGAGGAAATGGGTATAGAGGGGATTCTTGCTTATGCATATGAAGACAGAGATTCGTTGCCTGTCAAACTTGCTAATTCAAAAATATGTATTGGTTCCAAAAGCGTAAGAGATTCTTATCTTAATATCCCTAATATAATTAGTGCTGCAACTCTCCTCAAGGTTGATGCCATTCATCCTGGTTATGGATTTTTGTCTGAAAATCCTATGTTTGCTAAAATCGTTGAGGATCATGGTATAAAGTTCATTGGACCAGCTGCAAATATTCAAACCATTATAAAAGACAAAGCACATGTTAGGAAAATTGCTAATTCTTTTGGAATTCCTATTCTGCCAGGAACGGAGGAACCGGTTAACTCTCTTGAGGATGCGAGGAAAGTAGCAAGAGCAATCGGATACCCGGTTATGCTAAAAGCAGCGAATGGCGGGGGCGGCAGAGGAATTAGGGTTGTAGAGAATGAGGAGCAGTTATCGACCTTACTACCACTTGCAATGAGCGAAGCAAGGGCTTCTTTTGGCTCAGATAATATTTACATCGAAAAGTATCTTGAGAAACCTCGACACATTGAAGTGCAGATTGTAGCAGATGAATTCGGAACAGTTTCCTCTCTTGGCACAAGAGAATGTTCGTTACAAAGAAATCATCAAAAAGTGATCGAGGAAGCACAGGCAGAACTTAAAAAAGATGAAACCAAAAGCATAATAAATGATGCAATAAAATTTGCAAAGGGCATTAACTATACCAATGTAGGTACAATTGAATTTCTCTATGCTAATGGAAGACACTATCTTATGGAAATGAATGCACGTATCCAAGTTGAGCATCCTGTCACGGAGGAAACGTTTAACATTGATATTGTAAAATTACAATTGAAGATTGCAAATGGCGAAAAAATAGACCTTTCAAGCAAAAAATCTTATGGACATGCAATCGAATTCAGAATAAATGCAGAAGACCCATTTAATAACTTCAAGCCTTCCTCGGGCACGATCGAATTTTTACACCTTCCGTTAGGAAGAAATGTAAGAATCGATACGCACATATATCAGGGTTATAAAGTACCTGCCATGTTTGATTCACTTCTTGTAAAACTAATAGCAAAAGGGGAAACAAGGGAAGAAGCAATCTCTGTTGCAAGAAGAGCATTTGAAGAAATAAGAATTGAAGGTATAAAAACCAATATTTTGCTTATTAAGCGTCTTCTTAATAACGAAAATTTCTTAAAAAATAATCTTTATACAACTTTTTTGGAAGAATTTATAAACTTAGAAAACCAAGACAAAAATATGAATTAAAGTCGCTTTGTGTGTGGGTCCATCTGTTCAACCAAAATAGGAAATTGAACCTTTTCCAACCGACCGTAGTTTGGTCGTCCTGAGCGTAACGAAGGATCTCCCAAATTTGAGGGGGTAAACAGCACCCCCTCAATACTCCCCCATTAAAAAATAAAAGTGTTTTTGTGTGGAGTTGGAGGAGGCTCTGCCCTCCCCCATTCTGCTACTTGCAAAAATTATAA
>JAEMPV010000005.1 GCA_022759145.1 Caldisericum sp. | reverse complement strand
GTTCCTCTATACTTGCTTCACGTTCATCTGTATTAACCTTTATTACGTCCTTTACTTCTTCTTCGTACATCCTTCACCTCCTAAAATATTATAGTATTTATCAAAGAAATACCAAAATTCTGTATTAACTTACAATATCTTTGATAGTTCCTCAACGCCTTTCTTTACCGCAAGCATTATTATTCCAAGCTTCGCCTTCTCATTAGTTATAACAACAAGGACAGCAAGATTTTTAATACCAGCAGTAATCACGTATCCTTTTTCTCCCTGCACCAAAGCAACATTTAATTTTCCTTTTGATAAATCATCAAGTACTCTCTCGCCAAGTGCAAGAATAGTTGCAGACATTGCTGCAACTTTATCTTCTTCCAGATTTTCAGGCAATAAACTTGCAACTGGAAGTCCATCACTACTTACAAGAGCAAGAGACTCAATATCAAGACTGCTTGCCTTGATCTTCCTTAAAATATCTCTCAAGGCATTTTCTACTCTTCTTCCTTGTGTGTCAATTAATTCGTCCATCTTTAACGCCTCCTTATAAAATTTTTGTTAATACACTTTTATAAACAAAAACGTCTATTATCACCAAAACGACAAAAAACATAAGTTCCATCGTAGAACCTGTATGAATAGTAAGAGGAAACCTGAAATGCCTCTTTTTATTAAAAGGATATAATAGTGGCACGCCTGTTGGAGTCATTGCGTCAAGAACAAGGTGTGATAAATACCCCATAGCCATACCAACTCCAAACTGCGTTGAAACGATATTAGCAAAAAACATAACAACCGCAAGTGCAAGTATTGAATGCGTAATTGTCCTGTGTTCAACAGGGATTCTAGGTAAATACCTTGTAATGGTTGCACCCTCTACATCAATATCAGGGAGAATAGCACCAATAAATAGTCCTGTTATTGTTGCAGGTGTTGGTGGTAATACTGAAACAAGACTTATTGATGCTGCAATATGCGTTCTCCCTGTCATTTCTGTTCCTCTACCGCATTCTCCTCAGTTTTATTTTTCCAGAGAACAATCTTGTTTTTCCCTTTCTCCTTTGCGGCATAAAGTGCTGCATCAGCTCTTCTTTTAAGCGTATCAAAATCAATATCGGGTTCTGATTCGGCAATACCAATAGAGAGCGTTATCCTTAAGTTGTTATTGTCCTGTAATGAACTTACAATCCTTTTTGCAACTTTTGCTGCGGTATATTTATCTCCTTCAATAACAACGGCCATTTCATCGCCACCAAACCTGAATGCAAAATCAGAGCTCTTTATATTTTTCCTTATAGCCCCTGCAACTCTTTGCAAGACAATATCTCCTGTTTCATGTCCGTATTCATCATTGAACTTTTTAAAATCATCTATATCAAACATCATAAATGATAATCTCTTGTTTTGTACAAGTATGGGAAATACCTCTTGCACATATGCATCAAGTGCAAGTCTGTTATGCAACTGTGTTAACTGGTCTGTTCCCGCTCTTGAATAGAGTAAGTCGTAATTTACAGCAGAATTGAATAGCAACCTCAAAAGTTCAGTAACATCTTTAAAGAATCCTTTATCATCTTCATAATAGGCAACAACGTTGTTTAGAATCACAAGTTTATTGAGTTTTGAAAGCGTATTTTCAATTTCGGCCTCTGTTTTTCTTCCTACACGCTCCCCATTTTTATACATTTCCACATAACCCGTTGGAACATACACATTCCTGTAAGTAAAGATTATATCTTTGTGCGTGTATTGAATGAACGCCTCTGACGTGTACTTTATTAAGTCTGGCGAAGTCTTGAAATTAACATCACGCACAAACATTCTTAGAGTGGTATACGCTTGCGCCAACTCCTTTCGCTTTTTTTGAGCGTTTAGAAAGAGAAAGAGGAGAGTGAAGTTAGAAAGTGCCAAGAATATCGTCAATATTATCAATATACCCGCCATTTTTCAGCATCCTCAGCGACTCTTCGAGTGTCATGCTCCTCGGAGTCGTCATGTAATTTACAATCTCATTCAATCTATTATCCATAATAACTCTCTCAATACTCTTTGAGTGCTCCACAACCTCGACTGCAGGGTACATTTTTTCATCTGTTCCTTTTACGAGTGTCTGTGCAATAACTGCAACAAAAGATGAAGCAAAAAGCGCTCTATTCCACTCCTTATCTGATAAAAACGATAGCATCCTATCGATTGCTTCAACAGCTGGAAATGCGTGTATTGTCGTAACAACAAGGTGTCCCGTTGTTGCAAGGGATAGCGCAATCTTTGCGCTTTCAGGGTCTCTTATCTCTCCTATAAATATAATATCAGGATTTTCTCGTACAACCGCCTTCATACCTTCCTCAAATGAAAGTACATCAGTTCCAATTTCCCTCTGGTCAACAATGCTATTCCCGTGTGGTATAAGGTATTCAACAGGATCTTCTATCGTTACAACGTGTACACCGTTATATATCACAGTTTTTATAAGGCTCGCAATTGTTGTTGACTTTCCTGAACCTGTTGGCCCAGAAACGATGATCATACCTGTTTTTTTCTTCATAAAATCAGGCAAAAACTCAGGAAGATGCAATTCCTCTATTGTTGGTATCTCTGCCTTCAATCTCCTTATAGATATTGAGATTGAGGAACGCTGGTAGTAGATGTTTGCCCTGTATCGTGCTGTTGCTCTTCAAAATGAGAAGTCAACCTGCAAGTGCTTTTTTAGTTTTTCTCTCTGCAAGTCTGTCATTAAGAAATTCGCTATCTCTTCTGTGTCAGACGGTTCAAGAACAGGAACTTCAGAAATTTCCATAAAAGTACCATTAATCCTTATATGCGGCCTTGCTTTGGCGCTTATCTGGATATCAGATGCGCCACGCTCTTCTGCGATTCTAAAAATGTCATCAATGTATCTTGGTTCTGCTGACTTCGTTTCCATTTTCGTATTTCACCTCGTAGACTTCGATCCCTTGTATTGCTTGTGCAAATTTCAGTGCTTCATCTTTATCGACAAAATATCCCTTGTCCTGCCCATTAGACACTATTCTGTAAAGCGTGTAACTATTGCTCGCATTATACACGAATTTCTGTAATTCTGCTGTTG
>JAEMPV010000004.1 GCA_022759145.1 Caldisericum sp. | reverse complement strand
ATACTTTCAGTAGTTATTATTCTTATATCCGTAAGGAAAATTGGCAAATACGAGATTGCGATGTGGCAGGCAATGACTCTTGGTGCAATCCTCGTGTTGTTATCTGGTCAAATCTCCATAAAAGAAGCAATAAACGCAATTAATTTTGAAGTAATATTCTTCTTGTTCTTTATGTTCATCCTGGGAAGCGCCCTTGAACTGAGTGGCTCTCTTGAATATCTTGCATTTAAGATATTTAACAGAGCAAAAAGCGTAGATATCCTCATCCTTCAGATGTTGTTCTTTTTTGGAGTCTTATCTTCTATTTTTACAAACGACACTATTGCAATTGTAGGGACAGGACTTGCTCTTATTCTTTCGAGAAACCACAAAATCAATGCAAAACTTATATTGCTAACAGTTGCCTTTTCAGTTACGATTGGTAGCACTCTAACACCAATCGGCAACCCGCAAAACCTTATCATCGCAGTCCTCGGGAATGTTCGGAATCCATTTGCAACTTTCTTTATATACAATTTCATCCCAATGGTTATAAATTTCTTTCTTGCATGCATTGTTTTGAAGTTTTTCTTTAAGGAGGAATTTCATAACGAGGAACTAATACACGAGCAGGTAGAAATTGAGGACAAAAAACTTGCAAAAATCGTCTTAATTTCAAGCATAATCCTTGTCCTTTTAATTCTTGCAAAGGTTGTTGTTGCATATATCAACCCATCATACGATTTTCCACTTGTGTATATTGCATTTTTCTCTTCAATTCCTGTAATTCTATTTTCAGAAAGAAGAGTGAGGATCGTAAAAGATATTGATTACAAAACTCTCATCTTTTTTGCATCAATGTTTATCCTTATGAGAAGTGTATTTTTAAGTGGAGTAATACAAAACACCCTTTCAAAACTTCACTCGGACAATTTGGGCCCCATTCCAATACTTTTTATTTCGGTAATTATCAGTCAATTTGTTTCTAATGTTCCCGCATCCCTTATTCTTCTACCCCTCATAAAGCAATCGACTCAAACACTTATGGCGCTTGCATCAGGCACAACCATTGCAGGAAACCTAACAATTTTAGGCGCTGCCTCAAACATTATTGCAATTCAGAAAAGCGAAAAAGTTGGGCACACAATCTCTTTTATCGAGTTCTTTAAGGTTGGAGGTATCCTTACAATCCTAAACCTTTTAACATACAGCCTTTTCTACTTTGCAATTGGAAAATAAAATTGGGGGGCTTTAAGCCCCCGTAAAATCCTAAAAAGTACTTACTAAATTGTGTTCGATGAGCCTAAAACATCTCTAATCTTGTGCTTTACAAGGCTCTTTATCTCATCTCTTGCAGGTCCCAAATACTTCCTTGGGTCAAACTCTTCTGGGTGAAGCGCAAAGATTTCTCTTATGGTTGCAGTCATTGCAAGCCTGAGGTCAGTGTCGATGTTAATCTTGGTTATGCCCATTGTGGTTGCCTTTCTTAACATATCTTCTGGCACACCTTTTGCATCCCCAATTTTCCCACCGTATTTATTTATCTTCTCAACATACTGAGGAAGGACAGAAGAAGCACCATGCAAAACCAATGGGAATCCTGGGAGTCTTCTTGCAATCTCTTGAAGCCTATCAAAATCAAGTTTGGGTTCACCTTTGAATTTATAAGCACCGTGTGACGTCCCTATTGCGATAGCAAGAGAGTCAACGCCAGTCCTCTGAACAAATTCAACTGCCTTGTCAGGGTCGGTATAAACTGCTTCGTTGGATACAACATGCTCTTCAATGCCCTGGAGTTTTCCCAACTCTCCTTCAACGACTACACCCTTTGAATGTGCATACTCTACAACCTTCTTTGTTAGAGCAACATTCTCTTCAAAAGGCAAATGAGACCCGTCAATCATTACGGAAGTAAATCCTGCATCAATTACTTCCTTGCAAAGTTCAAAAGAATCACCGTGGTCAAGGTGGACTGCAATAGGAATCTCTGGAGCGTCCTCGGTTGCAGCCTCAATAAGTTTCATAAGATAAACAAGTTTTGCATAATTCCTTGCGCCTTTTGAAATCTGGAGAATAACAGGAGACCTCTCCTCTTTTGCAGCATCAATTACGCCCTGGAGAATCTCCATATTATTTACATTAAATGCACCAATTGCATACTTCCCGTATGCCTTTTTAAACAATTCATCAGTTCTTACTAATGGCATAATTCACCTCCTATGCCTCAATTATAATTCATTTTTCATTTCTTTGCTATATGCAAAATAAGAATACACCGTTAGATATAAAGACACTGCAATAACCGGAATGAGGATAAAGTATATTGAATAATCTTTGAAAAATACTCCAATTAGAGCAATCAATCCACAAATCTTAAACAATACCGAGCCCTGTTTATGTGTCTTGTCCCAAACGGTGTCCGATGAAAGGGTCCAGGGAGTCCTGATGCCTATAAACCAATTTCTCTTTGCATGCTGCAGCAACACACCAATCCCATAGAAAAGCACAGCCATTAAAATCCCAACAGTTACATCAATTGGCAACTTTAAGCCCAAATTGTATAAAATCGTATGCAGGTTAATAATTCCTGTAAAAACAACAAGTAGCAACACAAATTCATAGTATATGTCCACAAACTTCTCGATGTTCTTTCTCAAGGGGTCAATTCTTATGATAAACAAAAGCAAAAGTGGAAGCAAAATCATCATTGCTATTGAAAATGCATAAAATCCAGACTTACTCATAAACCCGTTGGGGTTGCCCTTTTCATCAAAATGCGTTGCAAGGGTTGTTGGAAGTTTGGGGTAAAAAACAAGCATCGCAATAATAAATGCAACTACAGCAATTGCAATTAAATACAAAAGAATTTTTTCTTTTTTCATCCGACACCTCCTCCAATATATTTTAGCACTAATACAACTTTAAACAGAGGTGCATTTACCAGATAACTTTCCTATTTAATTTAATTTCTACAACCAATTTCGTTCAAACCAGATTGGACAATTGCAGGTATTATTATCGGCAAAAAGATAAAAATTATAAAATACATAACCCCATTATTATCTTTTGAAACAAATTTAGCAAATGCATCGCAATACTTATACCACCAATACAAATTTGCTATTGGTATTATAAGTAGCCACCCTGTTGGAATATTTGCGCCTAAACTATTCATCTCTTCCTTTGTCTGAACCGCCCAATAAAGATAGTAAATCCCAAAAGTAAGAATTGACAAAAGGTAAACCATTAAAATACTCCTGCACTTAACCATCTATTCCTCCTTCTTTTAAGTAAAATGTAAAGTCTGTCGAAAATATTCTATCACTCAATTGATTAAATCCAAATAGCTCCCTAAAAAATGCAAGGGTATCTCCACAGTCTTTTAAAATATTACTATTTCAGTTATAATATTTACGTGGTAAAAGTGCTATTGTTTGGTGAAGCAAAAAGAATTCTAGGTAGAGATTCAATTCAAATTGAATTTAAGGGCTCATTAAAAGCCCTAAAGGAAGAATTATTAATGAAATACCCCGAGATTGCTCCAGTTTTAAATATTAGCGCTTTTGCCGTAAACAAGGAATACAAAAAACTTGAATACGAATTAAAAGGCAATGAAACTGTTGCAGTTATTCCCCCGGTAGGAGGAGGCTAAGATGGTAAAACTAACGAAAGAAAAAATAAACGAAAAAGAACTTATTGAAAATTTAAGAAATGAAGAAGGTGGAAGTGTGGTCGTATTTTTAGGTGAGCCACGAAAAGGAAAAGATGATGGCGATGTTTCATCAATCGAATACACCGCTTACGAAGAGATGGCAATTCAAGAACTTAAAAAAATAGAGGAAGCCGCCTTAAATAAAGAAGGTATTCTTGATGTTATAATCGTGCACCGTCTTGGGGACATTCCCCTGAAAGAAACATCACTTTTCGTTGGCGTCTCTTCGAGGCACAGAGAAGAGGGCTTTGAAATAGCGCAATGGATTATCGACGAAGTTAAAAAAATTGTCCCAATATGGAAGGAGATAAAATATGAAGGGAACAGGAACAGTTAAAGCAATAAGAGGTGAATATATAGAAGTCCAGGCACCAAGGGAATCAGAATGCTCTTCCTGTGGGTTAAAGGATAGTTGTGCAAATAATTCCCTTAAGGGTGGGCAGACGCTTTTGGTTAGAAATACGATTGGAGCAGAGGTTGGCGATTATGTTGAGTTTGAGTTTAAAGAGTCCGATCTTAATAGGGGCTTGTTTATTGTCTATGGAATACCCTTGTTATTCATTGTGATTGGCGCAATTATAGGCTCTATCCTCGAATTCCGATTTAATATAAAAATTTCAAACCTAAAAGATTTTACTACTTTTGTTACAACAATCATTTCGCTTTCTGTGGGAATAGTTACCGTAATGATTATTGATAAAAATGTAAAACCCTACTCATATACTACTAAAATCATATCACGGGAAATTATTAAGCCACTACTTTAAATTAAGTTGTTTACCGCAAAACTAAAATAATCCTCGCTATTTTTACCAAGGATT
>JAEMPV010000003.1 GCA_022759145.1 Caldisericum sp. | reverse complement strand
TTAGTGACTATAAAATCTCTAAGATACGGAATAGAGATTCCTAAAAATATTGATGATATTGTTAAAACAACCAATAGCTCTAAGATTGTAAAACCACTTCTGTTCTTTGTTTGCATTTACGATGAATTATAACAGAAAAGTTGAGATTTAGAATGATTTACAAATTATTCGACTAATTAATTTAAAAAACCCTTCCTAAAATAGAATTTTAAGCAAATACTCAATATGAATTAATATTGTGGCGGGCTTCCATAAGTGGAAACTTTGCCAGTTGCTTCAATTATTACATAAAATGCCTTATTTGTCGAAGGATCTTTTAACTTTATTATAAGTTTGTTTTTATCTATTATTTGTGTACTGGTATTTTTTCGTAAGTTCATTGAGGTTACGACATCGCATTCTCCCCTGAATGTGCTTCCTGCACCAGACCTGAAACAAACTACATAGTAGTTTTTGCCGCTAAAATTTATTTGAGAGGATATAGACGGAGACGACGAGTTTATTGAAAACATTGAATCAATAACAATTCCATATTTTAGTGTTCTTTGAATGAAATGTTTATTTGTGGTGTCTCCTGGGATATAATGGCTATCCTCTACTTGTGGATTTTGATCTTTTCCCCACTGGAAGGTCTCGAAATAGTAACTCCTGTTATTTAAATTCGATGGATTATTTGACTCTACCGGTGAGTTATTGTAATTAATATAAAAGTTAAGGTCTTGTTGGTATAGAATTGCACTTTCTCTTGTTGTTTTTAAATCCTGTTCCATAAGCCAGGCAACTTCCTGGAGGCGTTGAGACGAAATAAAGTCTCTTAAATACGGAACTGAAATAGCAGAAAGCAAAAGGACTATAGTAATTACAACAACAACTTCTAAAAAGGTGAACCCTCCTCTTTTGGTTGAGGAGAGTTTACCTTCAGCATTTTTTAAGAACAAATTCAATAATTTAACTTTCTTCATTATTATGGATTTTCGAAATCAAATTTAGGCTGCAGAGTTTGGATATATGCGTTTGTTACCTGTTTTGAAATAATCTCACGCCATGACAATCTGTAAATTGAACTTGCTGCAAATTTTACTCCGCTAATTGTGTAGGTTACACCACCCCCTGGAAGCGGTGGAGTGGAATTATCAGCATTTCCAAATCTTTTGTCGTATGTAATGTTCTGGTTACCGTTCACTATAACTCCATTTACATATGAAGTTACATATCCTCCCGCAATTAATGCTCCAAAGACATCTCCTGTCCCGTTTAGTATGATATCGCTATATGGCGCATAAAATAACCCATAAATTGTGTTGTTTCCATTCAATATAATGCCACCTTGTGAATCTTGTCCACGAGAAATAATCGCAAGTTTACTCTTATTATCGTTATAAGTGGATCTTGTAGTGCCGTTAAAGATTACACTTTTATTTGCAATAATTGTTCCGCTGCCTTTTATCGTAACATTGCCGTTAAAGTGAATGTATCCGTTTACCCACACTATGCCAGGAGTATTTCCAAAATCGATTACTGTGTCTCCATTGATATTAAGGTCACCGTTAACATACCAATCAACTGGTAAGCCTTGTGGAGAGTTATTCATGGTTGAAAATCTTATTGTGTTATTCCCACCATTTATATTAACTGTTCCGTTAATGTAATACTTAACATCTCCGCCATTCACGTTTATAGTACTATAGGATGCATTTATAACAAGGTTTGATGGATATATACCGCCAGAAATTGCCGCAGCTTTAAAGGTAATTTCATCTCCAGGTGAATAATCTGGAAGACTTTGTTTTTGATTGTAGATAAGATTATGACCTACGCCTAAATCAAGGTTGCCATTAGCAATAATACCGTTCTGGTTTCTACCTAAAGAAGTTCCAATATTTCCATAAATTTTATTGTTACCATTAAGAATGATTTGTCCTGAAGCGTATATGCTTCCATTTCCGCTTTTACCATCATAGGATATGGTTCCGTTTGAGTTTAAAGTTCCTGATTGTATTGTGTGGTTTCCGTTGAGTATTAAACCTTTACCAGACCAAATTGCATTGTTAAAGGCAGGATTTACTGTTGAAGTGCCCGTTGTGTTTACTCCGTTTACATTTGCATTTATTGTGCTTAGTGTTGCCTCTGCAAATATATTTCTTATAATACTTTTTGCTTGAGAATTTGTAAGCAGGTAAGAACTTAATCTTATTTGGTATCTTGTGCTATTAGGTTTGTTGGTTCCATCGTCAACATATTGGACATTTGCGTCAATTTCAACCCACTTATTGTCATTTGCGTAATTGGGGTCGATACTTTGAATTCCCTGGGTGACATTTCCATTGCTTAGATTTTTGATGTAGCTATTTGTGATGTCTCCATTAGTTCCCGTTTGGGAGACTGGCTTAATGGTTGTCCCAGACTGATCTGTTACCAAAACATAGAAAGTTTGTGTTTCAAGGTTGTATAGATAAGTTGCAACATTATCTTCGACATCCCAAACCGACCCGGGGATGACATTAGTTGGTCCTGGATATATATTTATATCTGTTTGGAGTTTTGTTGCAGGGTTTGTAGTTCCGTCTGGTTGCCAGATTGTTCCACCATTTATTGTTGTAAGTAAATATCCTATTGTGTACTTTACAGCGTCTCTCTTGATTACAAAAGTGTCGCTTGGTGGATTGCTTGTGTAATAAGCGGCTATCTTATCCAAGCCGGCTTTTAATGTAGCGTCTGTATCCAGAAGGTCTGTAAAGTCATTAATTTTTGTTAGTATCATATCAATTACAGCATCGCCTGTAGACAAAACTCTGTCTGAAATTGCCTCTCCTGTTACATTCGTCTTCCGCGGGGTTGTTGTCGATATTAACATTAAAACTGGAATCATCATCGCAGCAGCAATAATAATAACAAACATTAAAGCAAAACCCCTTCTTCTCTTTCCGTTCATAATTTTCATACTCTTCACCTCCCGATTTAAATTATATAGCAAAAATTAAATTTTCATATTACTGCCTCAAAGTTACCTGGGCAACTCTAATAATCTTTGTTGCTCGTCCTGATGTGTCTTTTACCATTGCTTCAATTACGATTTGGATAACATGGCTTGACCAGGAAGGTCTTATTATTGTAAAGTTCGTTATTACCTGATCTGTTATAGGCTGGTTTTGGATGCCGTTCCATGTAGTACCATTATCACTTGAAGTTTCATTGCTGTAAAGGATTTCACAAGGTTCATACCTACTATCAGGCCAGTATTGTCTTGGTATTCCTTTATAATGAGGCGGTATATAGCCCAACCCGTCGGTTGGAACACCAAGTGTGTAAGAAATTCTATGTTTTACACCTAAATCATCTAAAGTGTAAAATCTAAGAATCGGTGTGTTGCTAAAAGTATAATACTGGTTTGAAGAAAGTGGTGGATCTGGATCTACAATGTTAGTTATATCTCTTACGGTGCTTGAAGAAGACGAGTACGCTGGAATTGAAACTCCGAATTGACCACTTCCGTCGTTTGAAGTTAATGTTTGCCTTAATTCCTTGGTAAGTTGATCAAGTACTGTTGTGACATTTTCAATAACTGCTTCTCTGTTTTGGTTTGCTTTCGAAATATTATTTACGAAGGAAAATGCACTAAATCCCATATAAATGAAAATAAATAGTAAAGCCATAGAAACGACAAGTTCAATTAGAGTAAAACCTTTTCTTTTCAAAGTCACCCTCCGTACGCTGCAATCTGTGTTGAAATGCTATATGAATGTTCCTTGTTTCCCGCCATCCAAAAAACAGTTACTTTTACATCGTAGTACTGGACATGTTTGTAATTAGGGTCTTTTGTTCTTGCAACGATTTGTGTAAGAACTCTAAATCCTCTGTAGGCAGTGCATTTATCTTTATCTTGATTCGTGTAATGCTGGTCATATTCAATTGAAGATGGGTCAAGTTTTTTGCTATCAGTTGTATAAATTCTTGGGATGTAATTTGACTCTGCGTCGAAATTTTTAATTGCATTTGGAGAATCTGGGGTAAATGGGTATCTTACAACAATTGGGTCACCTTTAGTTCTATCATAATACTTTCCGCCCGTAGATCTCAGATTTATATCTTCTTGTGTGGGATCCTTATAATCGTTTCCAGGATCATCTTTCAAGGAAACAAATCCCTGCAAAGAAGAGTAAAAGGCGGTGGAGGCAACATTAAATGCTTGATTGGGTAATGCTGGGTTTGCGTTAATTTGAAGAGAATCTCCTTTAAGATCGATAATACCTGGATAGGAGTTAGTTGCTGGATACCATTGGGTTGTTCCAATAAAGTTATTATCTCCTGTTACATTCCTTGACCTTATATATTCGATTGTGTATGTTGCAATATTTTTTGCCATATCAAGTTGCTCAGAGTTTTTCAGGCTTGCTCCTGCAGCAACTGCAAGCATAAGAACACTTACAACGATTATTAGTAGTACCGTTATTGCTACAATTACTTCAATTAGTGTAAACCCTTTCTTCTTTTTCATATGCTTTCCTTAAATACATTATAGTCCTATTTTAGAAAAAATAAATATCAAGAAAAAAATTTTTGTCAAGTACCCAGATGGGAAAATTTTAAAAATTATCACATAAATTTCTTTTATAAGTGTATAATGTTATTGGAATTATTTTATAGAGGAGGTTAAAATGCACAAGGTGGTTGTGATTGGAAATTATCCTTCAAATCTTATGGAAATGTTTGAGAAGTACAAAAAGGAATTTGGCATAGAGGATGTTGAAGTTCTTATCCCGACAAATGATGATGAGAAACTATCTGCACTCAAAGAAAGTGAAGCGGCAATTTCAGGTGCGTTAAGTGTTGACGATCTTAATAATGCGCCAAACTTAAAATTTATACAGGTGCCATTTGCAGGCGTTGATACCTACAACGTTTCAGACCTTATAAGGCGGGGCATAAAGATTGCAAATGTCCACTCAAATGCAACAGCAGTTGCAGAATTTGCGATGGCTCTTGTCCTTGCGCTTGCAAAGAACATTACTGAGGGAGACAGGGATTTAAGGATTGGTTACTGGCATGGGTGGATGTCGAGAGAGCCAGTTGTAAGCCTTGAAGGCAAAACGATGACAATCCTTGGGCTCGGAAGCATTGGCAAGGAAGTTGCTCGTTTTGCAAAGGCGTTTGGTATGTATGTAATCGGTGTTAAGAGGGGAAAGGTCGAAGGGAACATTCCTAATGTTGACGAGCTTTATACTCATGCCGATATTGAAAAGGCAATTGAGAAGGCTCAATTTGTAGTGTGTGCGCTTCCTCTTACGCCCGAGACAAAGGGGATGGTCAATAGAAGATTGTTTGAAAAAATGAGAGGCAAATATTTTGTAAATGTTGGGCGTGGTGCAGTGGTAAACGAAGAAGACCTTTTTGTTGCGCTAAAGAATGGAATTCTTAAGGGTGCAGGAATTGATACCTGGTGGGTTTATCCACAGGCACCAATGCAAACTGCAATGCCTTCAAGGTATCCTTTCCATGGACTTAGAAATGTGGTTATGACTCCGCATGCTGCAGGATTTACCGATATCACTCCACAGCGGATGTGGGAAGACTCTGTAAAGAATGTGCTCAGGTTTTTTAAAGGACTTCCCATTGAAAACGAAGTTAAAGAAGTAGGATACTAAATAATGGAGGAGGAGATTTCTTCCTCCTCCAACTTCACCCAAATACGACTTTAAGGCTTTGGGGGAAAGTTGGAAA
>JAEMPV010000002.1 GCA_022759145.1 Caldisericum sp. | reverse complement strand
ACTTGAAATTAAAATGGTGCCGGGGGTGGGAGTCGAACCCACACGGGGCTCTGAACCCCTGCAGATTTTGAGTCTGCCGCGTCTGCCAGTTCCGCCACTCCGGCACTCTATGAATTATACATTATTAAAGATATTTTTTCAACCCTATTCAAGAAAACTCTTAATTTCGTAGGAGTTGCTCCCCAGGATTTCCTCAATCTTTGTGATAAAAGCCTTTGTCGGTATGACCGAAAACTTTGGCGCAGGATGTATCCTTACAACAACTCCGTCGGTTTTTACATGGAGGATAAGCGGCACATCACCTTTAAATTTTTCGGCGAGTTCCTTTATCTTAACAAGTTTTTCTTTTATTGTATCAAAGTCCTCATTATCCATTGAGATTTTAATGTGAAGGGCGTTATTTATTTCATTTTTCTTGATGTCCTTTTCTGTAAGGAATTTTTCGACATCGGTTGCAAATAGAGTAACTGAATCCTCTTCCTGTCTTATCTCTCCTGCAATTATCGCAACACCATCTTTATCAAGATATTCCGTAAACTTGTCAAGATGCTGAGGCATTACAAGGCACCCCACCTTATTTGCACCGTCTTCAAGGTCAAACCTCAGAATAAAGTTTCCGTTTTTTGTTTTTGATTTTTTTGCGTTGTTTATAACACCTGCTATTTTTACTTTGCTTATGGTTGTTTCTTCTATTGTTTCTTCAACATCTTCTTCGTTTTCGTCATCTGCGGTCTTGAATTTCGAAAGTACTTGAGAGACTGTTTCAACGCCAAGGTCTTCAAGAATCCCAAGATATGCATTTATCGGGTTATCCGAAAGGTAAAATCCAAATGCTTCTTTTTCGTATTTAAGAATGTCAGCACGTGTTGCATGTATTTTTGGCTTTGATGGTTGGGTGGCTCCCCCAAAAAGCGAAACAGTTAATTCATGTTCACTTGATTCGCCTTCGAGGAGTGCTTTTCTATCTTCGCCAAGAGAGTCAAAGCATCCTGCCTTTATAAGGCTTTCCACAACTTTTTTGTTCACCTTGAAGGATGAAGTCCTTCTTTCAAAATCCTTAAATGATGAGAATGGTCCGTTTGCTATTCTCTCTTTTATTACCTCGTTAATGGCTGCTTCACCAACATTCTTAATGCCAAGAAAACCAAACCTTATACCTGATCCTTCAACCTTGAAAATAGCGTCAGACTTATTTATATCTGGAGGATACACGGGGATTCCTTTGCTTATTGCTTCTAAAAGTGTTTCTCTTGTTTTATCTTCGTTTCCTATATAGGAGTTAAGGATTGCAGTGAAATATTCTTTTGGGAAGTGCGCTTTAAGATATGCGGTTCTATATGCAAGCGTTGCATAACTTACTGCATGAGATTTGTTGAAGCCGTATCCTGCGAAGAACTCGATGAGGTCAAAGATTTTTTCTGCAACGCCTTTATCAACTCCGTTTGCAACAGACTTTTGAACAAAGACATCTCTTTGAGCCTTCATAATCTCTGGAATCTTTTTTCCAATTGCTTTTCTCAGGGTGTCTGCTTCAGCCATTGTGTAACCTGCAAGTACATTTGCGATCTGCATTACCTGTTCCTGGTAAACAATGATGCCATATGTGTTTTGAAGTATTGGCTCGAGTTTTGGATGTGGATATGTGACTTTTGTCTTCCCGGATTTTCTATTTATGTATTCCTCTATTCCGCCTGCCTTGATTGTGCCGGGCCTATAGAGTGCAACTACTGCCGTGAGGTCTTCTATGCTATCAGGTTGGACTCCTTTTAAGACTCTCCTCATTCCAGCACTTTCAAGTTGGAACACGCCTACAGAATCGCCACGCTTAAGCATATCAAATGTTTCTTTGTCATCCTCAGGTATTTTTGTTATGTCGATTTCGATGCCTTTTGCCTTGAGCATGTTTACTGTATCCTGGATTATAGTAAGGTTCTTTATCCCAAGAAAATCCATTTTGAGAAGTCCTATGTGCTCAACAACATCCTTATCGAATTGCGTAATTACTGCATTATCCTTATCAGTTTGAAGTGGCAAGTACTCGGTAAGTGGTGCATCACCTATTACAACGCCTGCTGCATGCGTTGAAAAGTTCCTTACAACACCTTCAAGTTTTAATGCAACATCAAATAATTCTTTGTATCGCTCGTCCTCGTAGAGTTTTCTAAGGTCTGGAAGGGTTTGAAGTGCTTCTTTAAGTTTAAGTCCCTGCGGGATAAGTTTTGCGATTTTGTCTGTTTCCTGATATGAAAACTTCAGGGCACGCCCCACATCACGGACAACCTGTCGCGCTTCCATCTTGCCGAAAGTTGCAATCTGCGCAACATGTGACTCTCCATACTTCTTTCTTACATATTCAATAACCGCATCTCTTCCTCTATCGCCGAAGTCAACATCGATATCAGGCATGCTTATTCTTTCCGGGTTTAGGAATCTTTCAAAGAAGAGGTTGTATTTGATAGGGTCTATTTCTGTTATTCCAAGCGCATAGGAAACAATTGACCCTGCAGCGGATCCTCTTCCAGGTCCAACGGGGATGTCGTTTGTTCTTGCATAATTTATGAAGTCCTGGACAATGAGGAAATAATCAGTAAATCCCATTTTTTCGATTATATCAAGCTCATAGCGAGCTCGCTCCGTAACTTCATTTGCCTTATCTCCGTATTTTTCTTTTAAGCCTTTGAATGTTAACTCCTCAAGGTACTCTTTGTTTTTTGAGGGGTCCCAGTTCTCGTCTTTTTTGAAAACAGGTAAGTGATACGAAGAAAAGTCAAACTCAATATTACACATCTCTTTTATAAGTTCTGTATTGTAAACTGCTTCTTCGAGTCCTTTAAAGGTGGATAGCATTTCTTCTTCACTTTTTACATAGAATTCCTCACTTGGGAAACGCATCCTTTCAGGGTCATCAAATGGCCTTAAAGTCTGCACACATAGAAGAATATCATGGGCATGTGCATCTTCTTTTCTCAGGTAATGCGCATCGTTTGTTGCAACTAATTTAACGCCTTCTGTATCCCGTAGTGTTTTTGCAACTTCGATAACTCTCCGTTCTTCTTCAAGACCATGGTTCTGGACTTCTATAAAAAAGTTTTCTTTGCCAAATATGTCGAGGTATTTATAGAGGGCTTTTTTTACTTCCTGTAAGTCGCCTCGGAGTGCCTTTGCTGAAATTTCTCCTTGCAAACACGCAGTCATTGCTATTATATCTTCGTTATATTTCTTAAGAGTTTCGAAGTCGATTCTTGGCTTGTAGTAAAAACCTTTTATGTAACTTTCTGTAACTATTTTTGTAAGGTTTTTGTAGCCTTTGAGGCTCTTTGCAAGAAGAATAAGGTGGAATCTCTCCTCATCTTTTTCTTTCTTTTCAATTCCGTTAGGTGCAATATAAACCTCAACGCCAATTATAGGTTTTATGCCTGCCTTTTTCATTGTTTCGTAAAACTCCATAACGCCATACATGTTCCCGTGGTCTGTTACTGCAACTGCATCCATTCCAAGTTCCTTTATGCGCGGTGCAAGTTCCTCGATTTTATTCATTCCGTCAAGAAGGCTATATTCTGTGTGAAGATGAAGATGTGTGAATCCCATTTTAATTTACCTCCACTTCTATTGTTAAATTCGTGTTTATTTGTTCCTGGAAGATATTCAGAGTAATTTGCGAAATTTTTGTTCCATTAACCTTAAACGAAACTGTTTCGTAGATAGTTCTTCCTTCATATAAGCCTGCTTTACTTAAAGTAAAAGTATCACCTGAAATTTCTTTCAAATCCATTGTTTTTAAAAGCTCTTTCATATTCAAAAACTCTTCGATTACAGACTTTGCATATTGTAAAATTGCAATTTCTTCTTCTGTGGGAGCGGCCCCTTCTATCTCAAAAGAGCCATTTTTGTATGTATAGGTAAGTGTGCCATCTTGAACTGTGAAGGTATCGCCTTTCTTTTGAATTGAAAACTCATGGTTTACCGGGTTTTTATTTGCAGTGCCCTTTATCTTTATAGTTATAATTTTGTTAGTGTTATCAAGCGGAAACTCAAGAGTATCAAGGTATGCTGTGAGTGTTGCTGTGTCTTTTTCTAAAGTTACTGAAAGAGCATTTTCTCCTTTACTAAAAGAAGCAACACCCGAATAGGGAATGAAAAATTTACTTTTGATAGTGATTTTGTGCGTTCCAGCCTCTACAGGTGAGACTACAAAAGTTTCTTTCCCGTTCTGGATAATTTTTACAAAGTCGCATACTTTTCCGTCAATTTCTATTGAGTTAATAGTTGCATTTGGTGTAATTACTAAATATGCAATAGGCTTAAGGAAAAATGTACTTGAGGCATTATCAACTTTTATGGTTTTTTCTTCGTAAAGGTTTGCGCTAACCTTATAAGTATTTGGCTTGAGTTTTACAGCGCCACTTACTTCTTTTCCATTTATAAGAACAGGTGTTATAACTTTTCCAGTAACTTCGTCTATAAAAGTAACATTAACCGACTGTGAGCAACCTGCAAGGAATAATGTAATAGTAATTAAGAAAACAATAATTAGCTTTTTCATAGCGATTTATTTTACAACAAAGAGGGAGTCTTTCAAAATTCCTTAGCGAGACTTATCCACACCGATTTTTGGACAATATGCCTCAATCGGGCATTTTGAACAGAGGGGGCTTACGGGTTTACATACATTTTGCCCAAAGGTTACAAGAATTGGATTAATCTTTTTCCAGTATTTCTTTGGAAGGATTTTTCTTAATTCCATCTCTGTTTGCTCAGGCGTTTTTGTCTTAACCCAACCGAGCCTGTTTGAAATGCGGTGGACATGTGTATCAACACAAATTCCGTAGTCGTCGAATGCTTCTGTTATAACGAGGTTTGCGGTCTTTCTTCCAACCCCTTTTATCTTTAGAAGTTCCTCGATATCGTTGGGGACTTTTCCTCCGTATTTTTCTATAATAGTTTTAGCAATTTCCTGGATTTGTCTTGCCTTCCTTTTATAAAAACCAACAGGATAAATGAGTTTTTCAATTTCTTCAACGCTTAATTTCAAAACGTCTTCCGGTTTTTTTACAACTGAAAATAGTCTATTTGCCGCCTCCTCTGTTGTTTTGTCCTTTGTTCGAAGACTTAGAATTGTTCCTATAAGGATTTTAAAAGGGTCAAGTTCTTTTTCTTTTATACGTGTTACAACAGGTACACCAAGGTCTTCTACGAACTTTTCAAGTTTTGGTATAATCTCATCGAAATTGTATTTTTTCATAGTTCTATTATACTAGAGTTTTCTCTGTTATGTGAATTGCTTTGCAGTTTTTCTAAAAGTTAATAAAAGAATCCTTAGAAATTACTCTTGCTTTAAAAGCTCTTCTCTTCTTTTCCAGTACTCTATAATTGTAGGTCTCCCTGGATAAGGTTCTTGTCCATTAATACCAGATTTGAACTTAATTTCAATAAATAAACAAAATGCCATATAATTTAATCGAAATGGACTACGATGAGATTTTGGTAAAACTTAAAAATACGGAGTATTTGCCGAGTTACGATTTTCTTATTGCGCTTGAAAAAATAATTCTTAAGGAAGACTTACCCGTTCTTGTACACGAGCTTGCCGTTTTTTCGGGACTTGCCTTGAGGTTTGTTTACAATTTTGAGAACCCGCTCATATATGAAGACATTCCGTATTTTGCCTTAGAACTTAAAAAGTATCTCGGGTTTGAATTACTTACCTACTCGGTGGATTTTCTTAATCAACTTGAGCCTCCTTTTATAATCGCTCCACAAAATATACTTGTTATAGGGGATATTGGAGACACTTTAACTTGCGAGCACGAATTTGAAAGGTTTGAGCAAAAGGTCTTCGAAGTGAGTCCTTCTTCAAGTATTGTAAAGCTTCAAACAAGAAAAATTGACAGAGCCGAACTCTACGATAAGTCGAAATTTACTGAAGTAATCTATGAAGTGCATAAGAATTATTATGAGAAAGATGTTAAAAACTCTTATTACATCGGAAAGCATGCCTTTAAAGAATTCTTAAACGACCTTGGAGATTTATCCAAAGAGAGGGAAGACAGATTATCACTTGTTTTAAAAAAGACTATTAGGGACCAGCTTTCTTCACTCTATGGTTTGAGGGTTTACTTACTTGGTTACTATCACTTCCTTGGGAATTTGGACCAAAAAGTGCTCTTCGAAGGTTTGAATGCCCTGGGTGATGCAATTATGTTTTACAGAGAATTTGAAAGAGTAACAAAGGAAGCCCTTATAAAAGGACAATTTACAGCTGAGGTAAGAAGAAGGGGCGTTAACAGTATGAAAAAGTTTATTGCAAGTTTTGAACATTTTTTGTATAGTTTAGAAAAACTAATTTAGGGGAGGTTAGATATGGGTGATTATGAAATTTCAAAGAATGCAAGGTTATTGCCCATTGGGAAGATTGCAAGAAAATTCGATGTACCTGACGATGCGCTAAGACTTTATGGTGATTACATTGCAAAAATTGACCATAGGCTTTTAAAGTCGCTTGATAGAATTCAGGGCAAGGTTGTGCTTGTTACGGGAATGACTCCAACTCCTCACGGTGAAGGAAAAACTACCACAACAATTGGCTTAACGGATGCATTGAACCTCTTGGGCTACAAGGCGATAGGTGTAATAAGGCAGCCATCTTTGGGACCTATTTTTGGTGTAAAGGGTGGAGCAACTGGTGGAGGGCGAGCACAGGTTGTGCCAATGGAAGATATTAACTTCCTTTTCACCGGAGATTTTCCAGCGGTGGAATATGCAAACAACCTTCTTTCAGCAATGATTGATAACAGCATCTACCAGGGCAATCCTCTTAATCTTGACCCTCGGAGGGTCAAATTTAGAAGAGTGATGGATATGAACGACAGAGCCTTGAGGCATATAGTAGTTGGGCTTGGCGGTATTGAAAATGGCATTCCTCGAGAGGATGGCTTTAACATAACTGTTGCATCTGAAGTAATGGCAATTTTAGGTCTGTCTATGGATTTGAATGACCTTAAGGAAAGGCTTTCCAAAATCTATGTAGGGTTAACCTATGAAAGGACACCCATTTTTGCAAAGGACTTAAAAGCCGAAGGTGCAATGGCAGTAATTCTAAGAAACGCAATAAATCCAAATCTTGTTCAAACCCTCGAAAACAACCCTGTATTCATTCATACAGGACCTTTTGCAAATATAGCACATGGAACTGCTTCACTTATATCTATAAAACTTGCGCAGCAATTTGCAGATTATGTTTTTGTTGAAGGCGGTTTTGCAACTGACCTTGGTGGCGAAAAGTTCATTGATATTGTCTCACGGCTTGGTAACATAAAAATTTCTCTATCAGTTATAGTTGCTTCAATAAGGGCTCTAAAGTATCATGGCGGTCAGAAGGACGAAAAAATAGAGGATATCGAAGCACTGAAAAAAGGTTTCGAAAACCTCAAAAAGCATATCGAGAATATGAGAACCTTTGGCGTTAATGTTGTTGTTGCACTTAACAAGTTCCCTTCTGACACTCAAAAAGAACTTGATACGGTTTCAGCGCTTCTAAATGAAATTAATGTTCCTTTTGCTTTATCAGAAGTTTTTGAGAAAGGTGGTTTAGGAGGAGAAGCACTTGCAAAGGCAGTTATCGAAAATGCAGAAGAGAGAGTTCCAAATTATCTATACGAGCTTAACGAGCCTGTTAAAGACAAAATATACAAGATTGCAACAAAAATGTATGGTGCAGTTTCGGTTAATTACACGGAAGAAGCAGAAGCAAATCTTAAAGAAATTGCAAAACTTGGTATGGATGATGCCTTTATATGTATGGCTAAGACGCAATCATCTCTCTCCGATAACCCAAAGCTAATAGGTCGTCCAGAGGGTTTTTCTGTGACTGTTAAAGAGGTGCATGCCCTAAGAGGTGCAAACTTCATAGTTCCAATCCTTGGCAAGATAAATACAATGCCAGGGCTTCCAAAAGAACCCCTTGCGATAAAACTCGACATAGATGAGACGGGGTATATTAAGGGTCTATAATGTACATTGAAAGTATTGAAATTTATGGATTTAAAACATTTGTAAATAATACAAAGTTTATCCTTTCTAAGGGAATAACCTGTATTGTTGGGCCTAATGGGTCTGGCAAGAGTAATATCGTTGATGCAATAAGATTTCTCTTTGGAGAAAATAGGCTTTCGCTTCTGCGTGCTTCCGAGTCTTCTGATCTCATTTTCGCAGGTTCTACAAGCAAAGAGCCGATGAATATCGCATCCGTAAAGATTGTAATTAATAACGAGGATAAAACTCTCCCCATAAAGACGCCCAGGGTAATTATCGAAAGAAGGATTGTAAGAGGCAAGGAGACAAGATACATCGTAAATGGAAATGACTCAAGCCTTCAAAATGTGCAGGAAATCTTTAAGTCTTCTAACATTTTTGGACTTACGCATGCAATTGTTGGGCAGGGGCGTATCGAAGAGATTTTACTTTCAAAGCCCGAAGAGAAAAAGGCTATAATCGATAGAGTTGCAGGCATTACGGACTTAAGAAAAAGAAAAGAGGAAGCAAAAAAGAAACTCGAAGAAACAGAAGATAACCTTGCAAAGGCATCGGTTGTTTTAACATCAATTAAAACCGAATACGATAGAGTCTTAAGGGAAGCAAAGAAAGTCCATATATACTATGCTCTTACATCTGATTTAAAGGTGCTTGAGGAAAAGTTATACAGCTTTAGGCTTTTAAAATTAAGGGAAGAACTTTCAAAGTTAAAGATTGGGCTTGAAGAAAAAAAGAAAGAGGAAAGTGATGTTCAAAAACACCTTCTTGAAATTAAAGGTCAGTACGAGGAAGTTAACTCAAGGCTTCAAGAAGCGCAAAAGAAATTGGAGCTCCTAACGGAAAAAAGGGAAGAACTTAACATAAAGAAGAACAAAGTTTCAAGCAATATTGATTCAACTAAAAACCTTATTGAACTTAAGGAAAGCGAACTTACAGAGTTAAACCTGAGAAAAGAACGGCTACTAAAAACAAAATCTTATCTTATTTCTGATATCGAAAAAAACAATTTGGATCTTGAAAAGTTAAAGGATGACTTACTAAAACTTGAGAACGACGAGAATGTTCTTAAATCTCAATACACAATGAAGAAAAACGAACTTGCGGTTGTTGAAGAGGAGTATAACAAATTTAGCGAACAACTCAAGCAAAGAGAGTCTGAAAGAATTGCAATAGAGAAGAAAATTAGCGCATTCGAAAAAGAAGTTGAGATAGGAAACCGAAAATTACAGGAAATATCAAGAAAACTTGAGCCTTTAAAGACCCTTGAGAGAGTGAACATTGACGAGATTAAAGAAAAGTTACAGCAACTTGATATAGAGATCGATGCGAAAAAGAAGGCACTTCAGGAAAAAGAAAAAGAAATTGCAGTGCTCGAATTTAGAATAAAAAGCCTGAAGGATCTTCTTGAAAGCGCAAAAGTTGCAACATTTTCCGATGGAAGCCTCGGGAAAACTCTTCACATAAGTAAAAATCTTTTTGGTCTGAAAGACTACTTAGAAGGTGTTATAGTAAATTCCATTGATGAGATAAGAAACAAAAACGGCAAAAGGTTTTTTGTTGAGGCATTTGCAGAAAATCCCCAACCCGAAGTGGACGGTTTAACCCCGATTTCTAAGATTCTGGGTGTAGAAAACAAGTTTCTTACAGGCATTTATTACGCAGATACGCTTGAAGAAGCGATTAAAAAGTTCAATGATTATAAAGGGATTGCACATATCCGCGAGATTGTAACAGGCGATGGTTTTATCGTCCTTTCTCCTTTTGAAGTCGAAAAAAGTTCTGGCATAAACATAGAGGAAGAGCGTCAATATAATGCATTACTAAGCGAGTTATCAGGCTTAAAAGAAAATTTAAAAGTTGAAAAAGAAAACCTTAATGTCCTTGAAAACAGGAAGGTGTTACTTCTTTCGGAGCTTGAAAAGGCGAAAGAGATTGAAAGGTTGTTAATGGAACGGGCAAGACTTACAGAAGAGTTTGAGAATATCAAAAAAGATGTGGAGAAATTTGAAAATATCCTTTCAGGCTTGAAAGAAGAGCGCACAAGAAAACTCCTGGATCGCATAACTTTCGATACAACAAAACTTACAAGTATTAGAAGTGAAGTTGAAAAACTGCGTGAAGAGATATCAAAATTAATGCTAAGGAAAAAGGAATTAGAATTGAAAATAGAAAGCATAAATAAAAATACAGAGGAGCTAAAGAGGAGAATTTCAAGTATCGATAGAGAAGTAGAAGAATTGGAAGTTAAGCGTGAAAAACTTTCAAAGGAGCTTGAAGGTTTTGAAGACGAATTAAATAATCTTATAACTCTTTTAAATGAATTGGAATTAGACCTTGTGAGCGCAACTCATGAGATTGATGGCGTAAAAAGCGAAGTAAGTTCGGTAAAAGAAAATGAAGCAAATTTGAGGATTCGTCTTGAGGAGTTGAATGATCAGAAGGAGTCGATTCATGCTGCGATAGAGAAGATTGAACTTAACATTGCAAGGGTAGAAGTAAGTATTAGCAGTTTGTTAAGCGAAATGGAAGAGAAAGAACTTAAAGAGAGGCATGTAGATTCGGATTTGAAGGAAGAGAGTCTTAAAAGCGAAATTCAGAAACTTAGAAAGGAAATTGAGGAACTTCAACCTCTTGACTTTACATCTATCGATAAGGAGAACGAACTTAAGGCAAACTATGAGGAGAAGAAGACAGTTTTTGACGATATAGTAAGTTCAAAAAGGGAACTTGAAAAATACATAAAAGAACTTGAAACTACCATAAAAAATAAATTTGATACAACCTTTGATGCCCTAAACACACACTTTGAAAGAATCTTTATTGAAATTTTCGGAGAAGGTGAGGCAAAAATAGAGAAAGTCCTGGATGAGTTTTCTGAGGTAAAAGGTGTTGAAATTAGCGTAAGGCTTCCTTTCAAGAAAAAGCAGCCGCTGAGTGTTCTTTCAGGAGGGGAAAAAACTCTTGTTGCACTTGCGTTTCTATTTGCAATATTTGAGGTCAATCCAACGCCTTTTTATGTCCTCGACGAGGTAGATGCTGCACTTGACGACGAAAATGTCTATAAATTCGGAAAATTACTTGAAAGCATGAAGGAGAAATCACAACTCATAGTTATTACTCACAATAAACAGACAATGGAAAAGGCAGATATTCTCTACGGTATCACGATGGAAGAAGCAGGAATTTCGAAAGTCGTTTCCCTGAAATTTGCATAAGTAGTATAATTTTTTAGAAGGAGATGAAAAATGGAAAACTACGATGAATTAATGAATTCAATTTTGTCTTTGAAGGAGCAATTGCAAAATGCAAAGTCGTCCTACGAGAAATTGAGGATTTACATGAATCTTGGGCTCACATACCTCTTGCTTTCCGATATTAGTGATGAAAGAGATAATATTGTAAGTGCATTACTCAACTTTGATGAGGCTGAAAAAATAGCAAAAACTGTTGAAAATAAGGAAGACCTTGCAGAAATTGAGTCAAACAAAGGATTTGTCTTCTACAAACTTGCTCATATTGAAGACCCTCTCTACAACCTTGAGACTTCAGCAAAGCATTATTTGAACGCAATCGACCTTTTGAAGGAAGTAGATCATAAGTCTAAACTTGTGCGTGTTTATTATAACCTTGCAAACACATATCTTTTAGGCAAAGACCTCGACTCGATAAAAGTTTCTCTAAAATACTTTGAAGAGGCATTAAAACTCAAGGAAGATGCAGAAGACAAAAAAATCGTTGGACTTATCTACCATGGTATAGGTGTTGCAAATTTCCTTTTAGGGAAATTCGAGCCTGACCTTGAGAAGAGAGTTGAGTATCTTACAAAGGCTATTGAAGCCTTCAAAGAAAGCCTTGAGTACTTTGAAAGCGATGATACGCTTGATATTGCTTCGACACGCTCGCATCTTGCATCTTCTCTTCTTGAACTTGCACTCATAAAGGAAGATAGGGAGTTGTTTGAGGAAGCACTTGACAACTACAAATATGTGCTTGAGATTTATAAAGACAAATCACCTGAAGATTACGGGACGACACTTTTTAATATTGGCACTCTGTATTTGAATGAATCGAGGCTAAGGGATATTGATGAAAAAACAAAAGTCGAACTTCTTGAGAACGCACTGAACTATTTCGAGGAGTCGCTAAACTACTTCCCCAAAGATACCCATAAAGAAAGTTTTATACGTATAAATTACGAAATTGCCGTGTGCTTAAGGGAGCTTTTCTTTCTTAAAAATAGTCCCGAACTTATCGAAGAAGTTAAAGAACACATTGAGGAAATTATTGATGACATTGACGAGTCAAAAAACCCTTATACATATCTTACATCTCAATTTTTCTTAGGGGAGGCTTATTTCTACCTTGGGGACAAAGAAAAAGCACTTTCTCATTACGAAGAGTCACTTCGTGTTGCAGAAAACTTTGATAAGGAATTAGCGCAGAATATAAAAGAGGTTATAGAGAAGATTAAAAGCATATGATTGAAGAAATTGCAAAAGTAATTCAATCTTCAAGAAGTATTTCGGTATTAACAGGTGCAGGAATTTCTGTTAATGCAGGAATTCCTGACTTTAGGGGAGAAAAAGGGATATACACGCAGGGTTTGTACTCTGAAAGTGTTTTTGATATTGATTACTTTTTAGAGAACCCGAAACTCTTTTATGATTTTGCAAGGGAAATGTATCCTGTTTTTGAAAAAGCAGAGCCTACGAAAGCCCATAAGTTTCTTGCAGAAATTGAAAGTAAAAAGCCTGTTTGCATAGTAACCCAAAACATAGATTTCTTACATGAGAAAGCAGGCTCAAAAAGTGTGATACATTTACACGGAAGCATTGAACACTCGCACTGTCTTAAATGTGGCAAACACTTTTCATTTGAGGAGTTAAAGAATCTTATAATAACAAATGATGTGCCTCGCTGCGATAGATGTGGAGGCTTAATTAAACCGGATGTTGTTTTCTTTGGAGAGCCTGTTTTGGACTTCGACAAGGCGGTGCATTGTGTTGAGAATTCAGAAGTTTTTCTTGCATTGGGTACATCGTTAGAGGTTTATCCTGCAAATACTCTTGTTCAATATGCTTCAGGAAAAAGAATCCTTGTTAATATTATGAAAACTCAAATGGATTATTATTTTGACTTTGTTATACATGAGGACCTTGATGAATTTTTTGAAAGATTAGAAGATTTTATGGAGGTGTCTTATGAGTAAGATTCTTTACCTTGGACATGCAACCTTTGTAATTATTAATGATTTTGGGAACATCGTTATTGACCCATTTTTTACGGGGAATCCTCTAAATCCTATGAAGGTTGAAGATTGCAAGGCAAAATACATTCTTGTTACGCACGGTCACGGAGACCATCTTGGGGATACTATTGAGATAGCAAAGCACAATGACTCAACGGTCGTTGCTATTTATGAGGTTGCAAATTTTCTTGGAAAAAAAGGTGTTAAAAACTTAGTGCCGATGAATATTGGAGGGACAGTCAAATTTGATAAATTTTCTGTGAAGATGGTTCAGGCAATTCACAGTTCATCAATTGAGGTTGAAGGTGATTTAATCTACGGTGGGAATCCTGCGGGATTTGTAGTAAAACTTGAAGATTTAACAATCTACCATGCAGGTGATACTGCCCTGTTTTCTGATATGAGCCTTATTGGTTCCCAGTTTTCGCTTGATTTTGCCTTTTTGCCTGTTGGGAGTTATTTTACAATGGACATAGACGACGCCCTTATGGCAGTTAAAATGCTTCATCCAAAGTATGTGATCCCCATGCACTACAATACCTGGGACATAATAAAAACAGATGTCGAAAAATTTAAGGAAATGGTTGATAAAGAGACAAGAAGTAAGTGCCTTATCCTTCAACCGGGAGAAGCATTTTGATGGAACAAAATTATGTTATTGAGTATCTAATTAATAGAGGTGATTGGAATGAAAAAATTGATAAGTTTACTTTTGGTGGTTTTAATGGTTTTTACAGGCGTAAGTGCAGTTAAAGGAGAATCTTTACCCCTTGTAGGTAAAGTTGTAACCGACAGGAATGAGTATTCTCTAAATGAGACAGTGCGTTTCCTTTACACGGTTACAAACACAAGCGATAACCCAGTTACTTTGAAATTTAACACTTCGCAGATTTATGACTTCGTAATAATGAAAGGTAATACAATTATTTTCAAATGGGGAATTGATAGAATGTTTGCGCAGGTTATAACCGAGGTTACTATACCTGCACACGGGACAAAGGCATTTTCTGTTTCATGGGATATGGTTGATACGAAGGGTAAAAAAGTTGACACAGGCACTTACACTGTAAGGTTCTACCTTGTGAACAATTACGGAGTTGAAGCAACGACCACATTTACAATAGGAACACAATCATTCACGCCGGTTTTTCCTGATGTAACTGACTACTATGTTTCAAAGTACCTCAAGGTGCTTGTTGACAAAGGCATTGTAAAAGGGTATCCAGACAATACCTTTAAAGGAGATAACAATCTTACAAGAGCAGAGGCAACAGTCCTCATATTACGAGCGCTCGAGATTACACCAAAAGATTATAAGACATCAACTTTTGCAGATGTAAGCGTTTCCTACTGGGCTCATAACTACATTGAGGAAGCGGTAAAAAGAGGCATAGTAAAAGGTATTTCGCAGGACCAATTCGCCCCATCAAGAGTAATCTCAAGAGGCGAATTTGTAACTTTGCTTATGAGGGCTTTGAACTTGACAAAACCTGATGCGGTATCACCTTTTGCGGATGTTCCATACACTTATTTTGGATACAAAGAGATTGCAAGTGCCTTCGAATTGAATATAATACAGGGGTCGGTTGATAATATGCAACTTATGTTCTACCCAGGCGATCCGATAAAGAGAAAAGATGCAGTCCTTATACTTGCAAGAGCGATGGATGCAAAAAAATAATTTGAGGAGGTTTTAATGTTCATAGCAAATGAAAAAGATATAAAAGAAGGATTAACGACTGATGTCTATTTTGTCCGAACTGAAGAGATTTTAAAGAAAAAAGGCATAAATAACAATGTTGTTGCAGACTTTACTGTCCAGTGGCTTAAATACCCCTGGGGTGTTTTTGTAGGGCTTCCAGAGGTTATAGAGGTACTCGAAGGAAAGAATGTAAGCCTTTATGCCCTTCCCGAGGGAAGTATCTTCACTTCAAGGGATATAAGAGGCTACCCTGTGCCTGTTATGGTAATTGAAGGTCCTTACCTTGAATTTGCCCGTTTCGAAACCCCCATACTTGGTTTCATATGTGAAGCATCAGGTATTGCAACAAAGAGTGCAAGGATAAGAAAGATTGCAAAAGATAAAAGTGTGCTTTCATTTGGAATAAGGAGAATGCACCCTGCAATTGCCCCGATGATCGATAGAGCTTCTTACATAGGTGGTTGCGATGGTGTCTCGAGCCTTATTGGTGCAAAGACCATTGGTAAACCTCCAACGGGAACGATACCTCATGCACTTATTATAAATATGGGTGGCATTGTCGAAGCGGTGAAGGCATTTGACGAAATAATTGACCCATCTGTTCCTCGTCTTGCGCTTGTCGATACCTTCCAGGATGAAAAGTTCGAATCTCTTCTTGCGGCACAAACTATCGGTAAGCGCCTTTATGGAGTAAGGCTTGATACACCTGGCTCTCGTCGTGGTAGCATTGTTGACATTGCAAGAGAAGTGCGATGGGAACTTGATTTGAGAGGGTTTAATCATGTGAAAATTCTTGTTTCAGGTGGACTTGACGAGGAAAGTGTCCAGAAACTCGTTGATTCGGGTGTTGTGGATGGTTTTGGTGTGGGCACATCCATTTCAAATGCAGATACAATTGATTTTGCAATGGATATTGTAGAGGTTAACGGCACACCAATTGCAAAGCGTGGAAAATACTCTGGAAGAAAGAAAGTTTACAGAAGATTTGAAAACGGCAAAGTTATTTACGAGGTAAAAAAGGCTAACGAAAGCGGTGTTGGGGAAGAAGCACTTGTGCCCGTGATTCTAAATGGTAAAGTTGTCTATAATGAAAGAACTCCGGAAGAAATAAGGAATTATGTTTTAGAACAACTTTCAAAAGTTGAAGAGTTATAATGAGCGAACTTGAGCCACTGGCTTCGAGGGTAAGACCTAAAACAATAGAGGAATTTGTAGGGCAGGAGCACCTTGTAGGAGTGGGTGCTCCTCTTTTTAATATGTACAAAACAGGAAAACTTACTTCTTTTATCATCTGGGGACCACCTGGTTCAGGGAAAACGACAATTGCTCAAATTCTCACGCAGGGAAGGAAGAGTATTACAATTTCTGCAACAACAGAACATATAAAAGATGTTAAAAAACTCCTCCAGAATCTTACAAAGGAAAATCTTTTTTCAACCGAAACACCCGTCGTTATTGTGGATGAGATACAGCACTTCAATCGAAAAGAGCAGGATGTATTTTTATCTTTCATCGAACAGGGAAAGATAATTTTAATAGCACTCACAACAGAAAATCCTTCCTTTTATGTAAATAATGCACTTCTTTCAAGGCTTTCTTTATTTGTGTTTAATAAGTTAACAAGCACTCATGTGAGAAAGATTCTTGAGAATGCCATTAACAAAGACGAATTTCTTAAAGATTTAAAGTTTGAAGAGGGAGTGCTAGACTATATTTCTGAAATTTCGGACGGGGATGCAAGAAAGGCGCTAAACATACTTGAAAATGTTTCAAAAAACGCAAAAGAGGGGCTCGTTTCTCTTGAGATTGCAAAGAAGTTTGGAAGTGTTTCTCTTTCATATGGTAAAGAGGCACATTATGATCTTATTTCGGCGTTCATTAAAAGCATGCGTGGGAGCGACCCTGATGCAGCCCTTTATTATATGTACCGAATGATCAAGGCTGGGGAAGACCCCCTTTACATTGCAAGGCGAATGATAAGATTTGCTTCAGAAGACATAGGGCTTAAAGACCCAATGGCACTTGTTATTGCAGTTTCAGCCTTTGAGGGTTTCAATGTGATTGGTCCACCTGAAGGGTATCTACTTTTAGCGGAGGCATGTGCATATCTATCCAAGGCACCAAAAGATAATGCCCTTTATCTTGCTGAAAATGAAATTTTAGAAACAATCAAGGAAACCGGCTCTTTGGAAGTCCCGTTAAAATTAAGGAATCCTGTAACAAAGCTAATGGAAAATCTTGGCTACGGTAAGGACTATAAGTATCCTCATAACTTTGAGGGGCATATTGTAAAAGGCGAAACCTACCTTCCAGAGGAACTTAAAGGTAAAAAGTTTTTGAAAGAAGATTGATTATTGTTAGGTTCAACTCTTTTTAAACCTAATGGTGTAATCTTTTTTTGTCGAAACTTGTAATTTACTTTTTCGGATTTTTCCATTTATATTGCAAAAATTTTTTAATGTACTATAATTTATTTAACCGCACAAGGTTGCGGAAATTTTTTACGGAGGTATTTTAGAAGTGGAAAGATTAACAGGAAGAGTTAAGTGGTTTAACTCGCAGAAAGGATTTGGGTTTATCGTCCCAGACAATGGTGGTAAGGATCTTTTTGTGCATTTCTCAGCAATCCAGTCAAGTGGCTACAAGACATTGAAGGAAGGTCAGAAGGTAGAGTTCGAAATCGAGCAAACTGATAAAGGAGATAAAGCAGTTAACGTAAAAGTTATTGGCTAAGAGAACAATCTAAACACTTTTAAAGGCCCCGGTTCATCCGGGGCTTATATTTTTATACTGCATTTTGCAAAATCCTTTTAATCAGTATAATTAAATATCGTGAAAACATTGGTTATCGCAGAAAAGCCGTCTGTTGCAAGAGATATCGCAAAGGCACTTGGAAAATTTAAAGATGAAAAAGACTATCTTGAAAACGAGGAGTATGTTATTTCCTGGTCTTTGGGTCATATTTGCGAACTCTACGAGCCCGAAGATTACAATAAGAAACTAAGTTTTTGGACATTGCAGGACCTTCCCATTATTCCTGAAGAGTTTAAATTCAAGCCAAAAAAAGAAACAAAAGATAGATTCGATGTCCTTAAAAAACTCATCCAGAGGAAGGATATCGATACAATTGTTAACGCTTGTGATGCAGGAAGAGAAGGTGAATTAATATTCAGGGAGATAATGCTTCTTACAAACCCGAAAGGAAAGCGTCTTTTAAGATTGTGGCTGTCTGCAATGACGAAGGAGGAGATTCTTAAGGAATTTGAGAACCTGAAAGATGAATCAGAGTTTGACAATCTTGGAAAAGCCTCTTTTGCAAGAGAAGAAGCAGATTGGCTTGTTGGAATAAATGCAACAAGGGCTTTTACCCGTCGATGGGGTGAACTGCTTTCCCTGGGAAGGGTTCAAACGCCTACTCTTAACATACTCGTAACAAGGGAAAAAGAAATAAGAAAGTTTGTTCCCGAGAAATACTACGAATTACAGGGGACATTCGACAGGTTGAAGTTTGTTTACGATGGAACCTATGTTAAAGATAACGAAACTCGTTTCAAAGATAAAGAATTTCTTAAACATATTGTAGAAACCATAAAGGGCAAAAAGGGAGTAATTGAAAACTTAGAGCGTAATATTTCAAAGACACCTCCCCCACTTCTCTACGACCTTACCGAACTTCAGCGCGATGCAAACAAAACTTTTGGATTTTCCGCTCAGAGGACATTGGATATTGCGCAGAGCCTCTACGAAAAGAGAAAACTCATAACCTACCCGAGGACAGATTCAAGGTATTTGCCAACCTCACTAAAATCTTACATTCCAAAAATAATCAATTCCATTTCGTTTGAGCCTTATGCAGAGTTTGCAAAAGAGATTCTTGCAATGGGTATTAAGTTTTCAGAAAGGATTATTAACGACAAAGGTGTAACAGACCACTATGCAATAATTCCTACGGGTGATTTCTCACATCTTACGGATTTAACAAAGGACGAAGAAAAAGTTTTTGACCTTATAATGCGAAGATTTTTGTCAGTTTTTTATCCTAATTCACAAACATTAAAGATAAATCTTATTACTGATGTAGATGGAAACAAATTTATAAGTTCACTCAACTTTCTTGTGGAGCCTGGTTTTCTTAAAGTGTACGGAAAAGAGGAGGAATCTGACCCTCAACTCCAAAAAGGTGATAGCGTTCTCGTAAAAGACCTTGAAGTTCTTGAAAAGACTACTCAACCACCTCAGCGATTCACAGATGCAACGCTTCTCTCCGCAATGGAAAACGCAGGCAGGTTTGTTGAGGAGGACGAGTTAAAGGAAGCCTTGAAGGAAAAGGGAATTGGCACTCCTGCAACAAGAGCGCAGATAATAGAGCGCCTTATAGAAGTTGGTTATGTGGAGCGAGCAAATAAGTCCCTTGTCCCAACCGAAAAAGGGATGAGGCTTATTGAACTTGTCTCTCAAGTAAATATTGAAGAACTCCTTTCCCCGGCGCTTACAGGTGAGTGGGAAAATAAACTTCTTAAAATTGAAAAAGGGCACTACGATGTTCAGAAGTTTATGGATGGCATTAAGAAATTAACAATTCACATAGTGGATAAGGTTAAAACTTACAAAGGAGACTTCCATTTAAAGACAGGGTCCCCTGAGGCTGTCGGTATCTGTCCAAAATGTGGAGGTAATGTTTACGAAACAGCAAAGGGCTTTACCTGTGAAAATGTATCAAAAGGCACCTGTGACTTTGTTATATGGAAGAAGTTAAAGAACAAAACAATAACAAGGGATATGGCTCAGGAGTTACTAAAAGGGAATAAGGTAAGATTAAAGAGAATTATTTCGAAAGGAAAGAAATATTTTGATGCTGATATACAACTAATTGATAACAAGGTATCGTTTGTATTTGAAACACCAAAAGAGGAAAATACTGTAAATAGCGAATCGCTTGGCAAATGTCCCAAATGTGGGGGAAATGTCTACGAAAAAGAAACAGTGTATGCCTGTGAGCACTACCCGAAGGAGTGCTCCTTCCGTATAAAGAAGGTTATGGGTGGAAGAGAAATCACACGAGAAGATGTTAAGAAACTCCTTAAAGATGGCAAGACCGACCTTATTTCAGACTTCGTCTCCTCAAAAGGAAGGCAATTTAAGGCATATCTGTTGCTTGAAGATGGTAGCGTAAAGTTTGAGTTTGAGAACAAAAATGCCAAAAATCGTTCTTATAGGCGGAAGCAAAAGTAATGTAGGTAAGACAACTCTTGCAAGAATAATTCTGAGTTTATTTCCTAAGAGTTTTATTGCTTTCAAAATAACAAATAATTTAACTCACGGCGTTGGAATTACAGAGGAGACATACGACACTTCACCTTTAGGAAAAGACACATATTACCTTCTTAAAGATGCGCTCAAGGTTTTCTGGGCAAGGGGTGATTTTGATTATCTTAAAAGAGAAATACCTCCGTTTTTGAATAATTTAGAAAATCCAGTTTTGGTTGAAGGAAATGTCTTTTATCGCATTGTTAAACCTGATTTGTTTTTGTTTGTCGAAAGCCCCTATGAACCGATAAAAGAGGAGGCAAAAGAACTCATTAAGTTTTCCGATTTTGTAATAATTAATGGTGACTATGATTTTAAAATTGAGGGAAAATCTGTTTTCGTAAATTTAAAAAGAAACCTGGAATCCATTAACCCAGATTTTAAAGATTTCTTAACCAAAACAATCAAAGCCTTAATCTTTTAATAAGTCTTGACAAAAACACAATTTGTGTTATCATTTTAAACCATGAATAGCACAAGTTTTGTAGTATTTTTAATAATAGCAGGTGTTTTTCAGATACTAATGGGAGCAAACGACGGCGGCGTGTTGCTCGGGTCTATTATTTCTACTAATGTTATACATCCACTTTTTGGCGTTATCCTTCTTTTTCTCTCTCTTACCGTTGCACCTCTAATCTTTGGAACCGAGGTTGTAAAAACTCTTGGCACTAGAATTGTTCCCATCCAGTTTATTACTTTGCCAATGTTATATGGTGCGATAATTGCAACAATGACCTGGGTTATCATAGCACAGAGAATTAAATATCCTGTAAGCATTTCTTACACTTTTGTAGGTGCATTGGTTGGAAGCGCAATTGCAAGAAAAGTCCATACGCACATTAATACCATCGAGGTTTTAAAAGTTTTTGGTGGACTTGTTGCATCAATTGCCATAGGACTTATTGTTTCTTATATAGTTACAAAAATTTTCAACCTCATCTTGCGATATTTAAGCCCGAAAGTTTCACCGGTTTTTAAGTTGCTTCAGGTTATCTCTTCGCTTTTCCTTGTAATGGGCTATGGTGCAAATGATGCCGAGAAGACTTTGAGTTTGGTTTATACTGCAAGTTTAATTACCCAATCAAATTTTGCCCCTAATCCTAAAAATATTTTTGTTATATCTCTTCTTTCACTTCTATTTATTATTGGAACACTTTTCTTTGGTGCAAACTCACTTCTTACTTCGGGATTCCGCTTGATGAAAAGTAATCCGAAAGAAACATTCCTCGCTCAAACAATTACTTCAGCAACAGTTTTAACATTTGCAAGATTTGGACTTCCTGTAAGTTCAACTGAGACTTTAAATATGTCGATTGTAGGCATTGGTGTTGCAGAAAAACCGCACGCAGTAAGATACAATGTTGTTAAAAATCTTATTCTTACCTGGCTTGTAACGGTGCCAGCCTCAATTCTTTTATCCTATGGAATATCGACAATTTTTATTACAATATTAAAATAGTGTGAGGTGATTAAAATGAAAGTTTGGGATTCTATGTTTAAAAGACCTGATGTTTTTCAAAACCTTTTGAAGGCTCAGGCTAAAAAGACTGTAGAAGGGGTTAACACTCTTAATGAGTTTATGGGTGTGAACGAAGATGTTGTTAACAAAGATGTTTTAAGGCATAACCTTAAAATTCAAATTAAGCGAATCGAATCCGAAGGAGACAATATCCGAAGAGACCTTCTGAACGAGTTAAATAAAAGCCTTATTACACCAATTGACAGGCAGGACATTTATACGCTTTCTAATACCATAGATAATATCCTTGACTATGCTTACAATACCATCGAGGAGATGATAATTTATCAACTCTATCCGAATTTCTACCTCAAGAAGATGATAGAAAAAATTTCAAGAGGCGTAAATCACATTAGTTATGCAGTGGAAAATATGTTCACCGATAAAAACCTCGCGAACAGCAATGTTGTTTCTGCGAAGGTTGTTGAAAACGAAATCGAGGAGACTTACCACGAGGCACTTGCAGAACTTTTCTCAAATGAGGACTTCCACTATATTTTCAAAATGAGAGAAGTCTACAGGCATATAAGCAATTCAGCCGATAGAATTTCTGAAGCAGCAGACCTTATCGCCAATATTCTTATAAAAGAGGTCTAATCTCTTGACAAAAAGATGAAATTTGATATAAATAGTTGTGAAAAGTGGGCGGTTAGTTCAGAGGTAGAACGCTTCGTTGACACCGAAGAGGTCAGTGGTTCGATTCCACTATCGCCCACCATTTTTTATTTAGGGAGGCGAAGATGCAGGTAAAAGTATCAGACGAAATTCACCAATTCGAAGAGGGGCTAACCATAAAGGAAATTCTTGAAAGACTGAACTTTGACTTATCAAAAATTGTTGCAGCCTATGTAAATGGTGTCGAGAAAGACCTTTCAACAAAATTGACCGAAGATGCCGAAGTTAAACCGATATTTATCGATACACCTGAGGGTGAGGAGATACTAAGGCATAGCACATCACACATTCTTGCTCAAGCCGTGATGCACCTGTTCCCAAACGCAAAATACACTATTGGTCCCGCAATAGACAACGGATTTTATTACGACTTCGACCTCGAAAACCCGCTTACAGAAGAAGACCTTGCAAAAATCGAAGAAGAGATGAAGAGAATCGTTAACCAAAAACTTCCATTTGAAAGAGTTGAACTTCCGAAAGAGAAGGCAATCGAACTTTTTAAACAGCTCAATCAGCCCTATAAAATTGAAATTATAGAAGAAGTCGAAGGCGACACTGTTTCCATATACAAGCAGGGCGATTTTACAGACCTCTGTAGAGGTCCTCATATACCTGATACCTCATATGCGAGGAATTTTAAGTTGCTTTCTGTTGCGGGTGCCTACTGGAGGGGCGATGAAAAGAACAAGATGCTTCAGAGAGTCTATGGCACTGCCTTTGCAACAGCAGAGCGACTTGAGCAATATTTGAATTTCCTTGAGGAAGCAAAAAAGCGTGACCACAGAAAAATTGGAAAAGAACTTGATCTCTTTAGCATTCAAGAAGAAATTGGTCCTGGATTAATCCTGTGGCATCCAAAGGGTGCAATGATAAGGAAAGTAATCGAGGACTTCTGGAGAGACGAGCATATAAAGAGAGGTTATTACTTTGTTTATACACCACACATTGCCCGTGTTGAGTTGTGGAAGACGTCCGGGCACTGGGATTTCTACAGGGAAAATATGTTCTCACCAATGGAAGTCGATAAAGGCTCGTATATGGTAAAACCAATGAACTGCCCCTTCCACATTGCAATTTACAAATCGAGGACTCGTAGTTATAGAGACCTGCCGTTAAGGCTTGCAGAACTCGGTACAGTCTATAGATACGAAAGGGCGGGAGTCCTCCATGGACTTCTCAGGGTAAGAGGCTTCACTCAGGACGATGCGCACCTCTTTGTCCAGCCGGAGAAACTCGAGGAGGAGATCATAGGTGTTGTTGAGTTTGCAAAGTATATGATAGAGACTTTTGGATTCAAGAATTATAATGTCTATCTTTCAACACGACCTGAGAAATATGTGGGAAGCCTTGAAAACTGGGAGTTAGCAACAAATGCGCTTAAGGTTGCCCTTGAAGAGCTTAAAATCCCATACAAGATTGACCCTGGAGAAGGTGTTTTCTATGGACCAAAGATAGATATCAAACTGGTCGATGCAATCGGAAGAGAGTGGCAGGGTCCGACAATTCAGGTTGACTTCAACCTTCCAGAGAGGTTTGATGTAACATACATTGGCGAAGATGGAAAAGAGCACCGTCCAATTATGATACACAGGGTTGTCCTTGGTTCGATGGAAAGGTTCTTTGGAACACTTATTGAGCAGTATGCAGGGGCGTTCCCAACATGGATTGCGCCAGTCCAGGTGAGAATTGTTCCTATTGCTGATAGGCACTTTGACTACGCAAGAAGTGTCAAAGAAAAACTTTTCTTGAATGGTTTGCGTGTTGAAGTTGACGAAAGAAGCGAGAAGATGAACGCAAAGATAAGGGATGCCGAAACCGAAAAAATTCCATATGTGCTTGTAGTGGGTGATAAAGAGGTTTCTTCAAACGCTGTTTCTGTAAGGAAGAGAAAAGCAGGAGACCTTGGTTCAATGAGTGTGGATGCATTCCTTGAGCGTATTTTAGACGAGGTTAAAAATAGAGTTATCGATTAGAAGAAATTTGCTACTTGCAATATTTTGAAGAATTTGTATAATTATCTTTGGACAATTGAAGAAACGGGTGTATGCCCTACCTTAAGCGGCCGAGAGCTTGCGAAAAGGTGCGAAGACTTTTGTAAGTTGTTATATTTAATTTTGGTAGCCTCTCGGCTACCTATATTTATTTTATGGAGGTGAGGTATTAACAGTAAAGATGTAATTGCAAACGAAAGTATCCGCCTGAAGGAAGTGCGCCTTATTGACGAAAATGGCGCTCAGGTGGGGATTATGAGTTCAAGGGATGCCTTGAACATTGCAAGAGAAAAGGGACTTGATTTGGTACTCATAGCGCCAAATGCAAATCCCCCGGTTTGTAGAATCGTAGATTTAGGAAAGTACATTTACGAGCAAACAAAGAAAGAGAAAGAAGCAAAGAAGAAGCAGACAAAGATTGAAGTTAAGCAGATGCGCTACAGATTGAAGATTGATACAAACGACCTTGCAATTAAAAACAAGAAAGTGAGAGAGTTTATTGAGGATGGCAACAGAGTAAATATTGAGATATGGTTCAGGGGAAGAGAAATGGCATTCACGGATCAGGGCTTTGAGCTTGCAAACAAAATAATTGATGCTCTATCTGATGTTGCGATTGTTGCAAGCCCTCCGAAAATGGCTGGGAAAAATCTTGTGTTTTCTCTTGAACCAAACAAAGAAGTATTAAAGAAATTAAGGGAAAGGAGAGAAGCACATGAAAAACAAAATCAGGTCAAGCAGGTCAGCAATGAAGAGGTTTAGAGTTACAGGAACTGGTAAACTTGTTGCTTATGGTGCAAATCACAGCCACCATCTTGAAAAGAAATCTTCAAGGAGAAAGAAAAGACTTAATAGTTTGCATGTAATCTCCAAAACTGATGTAAAGAACATTTTAGGTGTTGCACCGTATCTAAAGTAACAAAATTATTTGAAAGGAAGTGATACCATGAGAGTTAAAGCAGGAGTAGTAACAAGAAGGAAACATAAAAAGATTTTAAAGTTGGCAGAAGGTTATAGAGGCGCTGCTTCTCGTAGATTTAAGGTCGCAAATGAAGCAGTAATGCACGCACTAAAATACTCCTACATCCACAGGCGTGAGAAGAAGAGAGAGTTTAGAAAACTGTGGATTGCAAGAATAAATGCCCTTGCAAGAGAGTATGGTCTAACCTACAGTAGATTTATTAATGGTCTTAAACTTGCAAATATCGACATCGATAGGAAAATGCTTGCAGACCTTGCAGTTAATGATGTAAAGGCTTTTGAAGAACTTGTAAATAAGGCCAAAGAAGCACTTGAGAAAAACGGAGTTAAGGCATAGAAAATCCTTGTATAAATTTTTTTAGGGGGCGCAAGCCCCCTTTTTAATTTTAGTTTTGAGAGAAGATTCTTCTTCCCTTTAGTGCTTTTACTACTAGGAATGTTACAACAGTGTCAAGCAGCCCTTTAAGGATGTTAAATGGCACATTAATTGTAAAAATATAAGTAAGTGTTTGCTCCTTTGTCCACGATGGCAAAAATTTTGGTATTGCCCAAAGGTTTGTAGGGATCATTACAAGCACAAGCGCAATGGTTCCAAGGATAAGCCCTAAAGCAAGAGTTAAATCGTTTTTCTTTTTAAGGCTTACAAGTCCTACAACCAGAGCAAATGTGCCTGTTGCAATGAAGTTTAAAAGGACACCAATTGGTCCGCCTGACCCTGCTCCGCTAATAAAGAACAATATGTCTTTTACGAAGGCAATTGCAACGCCAATAAGCGGACCAAAGAAGTAGGCACCTACCAAAAGTGGAATGTCACCTAAATCGGTCTTAAGGAAACTTGCTTGAGGGAGCAAAGGAAACTCCGTAAAGCGCATTAAAACGAAACTAAGGGCTGCAAGAATACCAGCAAAAATGATACTGCGTAAATTTTTCCAGGACATTTTTCAACCTCCTTCCATCCAGACTTTACTGTCGGCTTGGGATTTGCACCCAATCAACAACTCCTTTGGAGTTGCTCGTGGGCTTAAGGGGATTACCCTATCACCACCGATCAGGAATTGTTGGCATTTTGCCAACTCACCTTGCCCTGGAGGCAGTATATTGTAGTATATTTTGTAAAAAATTCAAAATTAGTTATATTGTTTTGGTATGGATTTAATAAATGTTGTTGCGCTAAACTATCTGAGGTTTAACAAGCCAAAGGAAGCAAAGATTTACATAAAGGAATTTCTGGAAAATAATTCCTTTGATTTTGAATTAGATAAAGAATATATTGAGATAGCAAAAAGGGAAATTGAAAAAGCAGAGAAACTTGGTGTGAAAATAACTCCCTTTTTCCATGAAGCATTTCCAAAGTCTTTACTAAATATTCCCGATAAGCCTCTCCTTCTATATGTGAAGGGTGATTTTAAGGGCTTTAATGAAGAAGCGGTTGCCGTTGTTGGCTCAAGAAAGTGTACAGAGTACGGAAAAAGTATCTCTTATAAAATTGCTTACGACCTTGGAAGCGCATCAGTTACTGTTGTAAGCGGACTTGCATACGGTATTGATAGCGCTGCACACAGTGGCGCAATTGATGCAAATGGAAGGACTGTTGCTGTCCTGGGAAGTGGTATTGATGTAATATATCCAAAAGATCACCTTAATTTAGCGAAGAAAATTGAAAATCATGGCTTTTTGGTTTCAGAGTTTCCCCTCGGGACAACACCTTTGAAGTACAATTTTCCCTTTAGAAACAGAATTATAAGCGGCTTGAGTCTTGGTGTTGTTGTGGTTGAAGCAGAGTTAAAAAGTGGATCTCTCATAACCGCAAGCCATGCCTTAGACCAGGGAAAGCAGGTTTTTGCGGTCCCGGGCAACATTACAAGCCCGTCAAGTGCTGGAACAAATGCGCTTATAAGGGATGGTGCGATACCGTTACTTTCAACAAGCGATATTTTTGAGAATATTAATGCACTTGAGCATCTTACTTTTAAGAAAGAGGAGGATGTTCTAACAAAAGAAGAATCTGTTGTCCTTAGTGCAATTTCAGATGGAGATACATTTGATACCCTTAAAGAAAAGGTCAAGTTAAATGATGGTGAACTTCTTTTTTCCCTTACAACACTTGAAGTAAAGAGACTAATAAAGAAAAACGCAGGGAGGTTTTTTAAGATATGAGAGTTGTTGTTATTGGTGGAGGGCTTGCAGGAAGCGAAGCCGCCCTACAGATTGCAGAGCGTGGCATTGATGTGTATCTATATGAGATGAGACCTCAAAAATGGACAGAGGCACACAGGACACCAAACTTTGGAGAACTTGTATGCAGTAATTCCTTGGGTTCGGTAGAACTTGAAGATGGAAGAGGACTTCTCAAGTTTGAAGCCCTGGGACTTGGGTCTTTTCTTTTAAGAATTGCCTACGACACAAGAGTTCCTGCAGGGAAAGCACTTGCAGTTGATAGATCTCTTTTTTCCGAAACAATAACGAAAGCTATCTTAGAGCACCCTAAAATTCATGTTGTAAGAGAAGAAATTACTTCAATAGATACAAGTGACATTGTTATACTTGCAACAGGTCCTCTTACAAGCGAAGCCCTTTTAAGAAATCTTACGCAACTTTTTTCTGATAATCTTTACTTTTACGATGCAATTTCACCAATTGTTTTGAAAGAGTCTCTTGACTTGTCGAAGATGTTTTTTGGTGGAAGGTACGAGCAGTCGGATGATTATCTTAACATACCTCTTACAGAAGAGGAATACAGGTTATTTTATACTGAACTCATAAATGCAAAAACACACACGCCCCACGATTTCGATAAGAAATTTTTTGAGGCCTGTTTGCCAATTGAGGAGATTGCAAGAAGGGGCTTTGATGCGTTGCGTTATGGACCTCTTACGCCAAAGGGATTTTCTTCCAAGTATTTTGCAGTGGTTCAGTTGAGAAGGGAAGACATCCATGGTAATATGTTTGAACTTGTAGGGTTTCAAACTTCTCTTACATATCCTGAGCAAAAAAGGGTTTTTAGCCTTCTTCCAGGGCTTGAAAACGCTGAGTTTGTAAGATACGGAAGTATCCATAAGAATGTCTATTTTAGAGGAAATAGAATTTTACTTAAGACCTTGCAAACTCGAAAATTTCCAAATGTGTTTTTGGCTGGTCAAATAACGGGCTCTGAGGGTTATAGCGAGGCAATATCAACAGGGCTTGTTGCTGGAATTAATGCAGCAAGACTTTATATGGGGAAGCCGCTTTTAGAAATTCCTGATACAACGATGCTTGGAAGTCTTATAAGATTCCTTGTTGAAAATGATCTTGAGACTCCACAGCCAATGAGAGCAAATTTTGGTCTTATGAGAAAAGAGTATTTTGAACTTCCAAAATCCGTAAGGAAAAAGACATTTATTGAAGATTCAAAGAAGACTGTGGAAAAACTTAAGGAGATGCTATGAGCGAATTAGGCGCTCTTAAAGGGCTTTATGAACTTCTTTCTCCGTGTAATCTTTGTCCTCTTGAGTGTGGAAGTAAAAGGCTTCAAGGAGAAGTTGGTGTTTGCAATGCAGGAGTGTTAATGAAAATTTCGCATGCGGTACTGTATAAAGGTGAGGAGCCACCGCTATCGGGGAAGTTTGGATCTGGGACAATATTCTTTAGTAATTGCAATCTCAAGTGTGTTTACTGCCAGAATTACAACTTCAGTCAAAATGGTGCAGGAAAAATTGTTTCAGTTAAGGAGCTTTCACAAAAAATGATTGAACTTGAACGAAATGGGGCTTCAAACATAAATTTCGTTACGGCGACGCACTATGCACCGCAGGCGATGGCTTCGTTATACAGAGCACGGAATCTTGGGCTTACAATTCCATCCGTGTGGAACACTGTTGGATATGAAACAGTTGAGGTTGTAAGACTATTAAATGAGTTTATCGATATATACCTGCCTGACTTGAGGTATGTTAATGATAATGATGCGCTTAGATATTCAAATGCGCCTCACTACTTTGAGACGACTATGGATGCCCTGAAAGAGATGGTAAAGGCAAAGGGAATTCGCTTTGGAAACGATGGTCTTTTGAAACAGGGGGTTGTTGTAAGGTATCTTGTATTTCCAGGCAAACTCGACGATTTAAGGACTGCCTTAAGAATTTTAAAGAGAGAATTCGGAGATAGCATTTTTATAAGCGTTATGACACAGTATGTCCCTGTTTACCGGGCAAAAGAGTTTAAGGAACTTTCTCGAAAACTAACAAAAGACGAAATAAACGAAGTCAAGAAAATTGTAAAAGAAGAAGGCGTAAAGAACGGCTGGGTTCAGTACGACTAACT
>JAEMPV010000001.1 GCA_022759145.1 Caldisericum sp. | reverse complement strand
CCCGATCCTGCCGAAACGGTGATCACAAATGTGATTGGTTCGAAAGTTGCCTCAAGCGCAGAATCATCATCTATGCCCGAGACTTTAACAACATAAGAACCATTACCGAGGTCTTTAGCGGTTGATAATATCGAAACTTTGTTTAAAAATATATCCTTAAGTTTAAAACCTGGAAATGGTGTAACTATAAAATCCTTTTCATCATAAGGCGACATCTCAAACTCTCCTGATGGCTCAATTTCCCCTCCGGATGGCTCTTTAACTTTAAGGACTGCAACACTTTCAAGTCGGTAAATCCCACCGCCATCAGTCCCAAGGAAAATTTCCCCGCTTTTTGTTTCTGCAATTGAGGTTGCATAATAACTTGTAAGCCCATTATTTATTGCTGTATAAGAAAAGTCCTTATTTAAAAATAAAACTCCGCTATCCGTTGCAAGATAGATAATGCCATTAACCTCAATCATATCGAAAATTACAGAGTCACTCAGAATTAGATTGGATGAATCACCTTCAATTATATAAAGACCGCTATTTGTCCCAACAAAGAGTTTTCCATCAAAGACATTAATCGTTTTGATTGTAGAACTAATTTCCTTTACAACCTCAAAGTTTTCAAGATCCTTTGATACAACAAGACCCTTATCCGTGCCAGCATATAGTTTGTTATCTCCATAAAAGAGGGCGGAGCAGGTGCCATCATAGATTTTTGTAAATGAATCAAGCGAGCCTTCAATTCTTAATATCCCCGCATCAGTCCCTAAAAATATGATATCTTTTCCCTGATAACTAAATCCCGTAACTGCGTATACTGTATCTGAAAAATATCTTTTAAAAGTCGAGCCAAAATCAGTCGAGTATAGCAAACCCAAAGATGTGCCCGCATAGATCACATTTGGATCTGTGGGGCTTTCTAAAAGGCAAAGTATCGGCACATCAAATTTTGCATGGAACTCGAAGGTTTGTCCATTGTCGCTACTTTTACCAACATCCCCTGAGGAGGTTCCCACAAAAAGGGTATCATTAAAAAATCTCACAACCTTTGTATTTTCTTCAGGAAACCCTTCCGAGTAAAACCAGTATTTCATTTTTGAAAAGTCATAGTGAAGGACACCAATGCCAGTTAAAATTAGTGCAGTATTACTTTTTTCATCATAATAAATTGCATTATTTGATTCGATAGTATTTGGAACGTCAAGTTTTTCCCAATTTTTACCCATATCTTTGGTCATATAAAGCACTGGTTCATCGTAGAGTACCTCGGGTAATCCAGTTACCCTGTTTATCCCATAAACAACAAGGTCGCCAACTGCAAACGCTAAATTAGGGTCATTGGGATTAACAACAATCTGCTTGAAAATATAGGCGCCTTGCGAGTCTGCCGATATGTTAAATGTTTTTGTTAATGTTTTTCCACCATCTGAACTTACATATATGTTCCCAAGAGTTGAAACATATAGGACATTTGGATTGCTCCTGCATATGGAAATTGAAGAGATTATAAGGTCATCATAACCAAGGTATTGGAAGGTCGCTCCTGCATCAACTGTCTTATAAATGCCGTCCAGGAAAGTTGCAACATATGCTGTTTTAGGATCAACCGGGTCGTATGCAATATAAAGGACAAAATCACCATCCTTTAGGGTCAAAATTCTTTGCCATGAAGCCCCATCGTCTTTTGAAACAAACAATCCCAAATCAGTACCTACAAAAATCATTTGCGTTTTTGGTACAACGGTAACTATAGTCACAGAATACCCAGAAAAATATTTAATCTCAGAAAAGTTTTCACCATAATCAACCGACTTAAACAGTCCAAAATTTGTCCCAACAAATATTTCTTTGCTATTTTCGGGATTTATTCCAATAGAAAAACCTCCCATTTATGAAACCAACATTTACAAAACTTGAACCACCATCAATACTCTTAAGAAGTCCGCTATCAGAACCAACATAAATAATCGATGGATTATTTGGGTCAACCTCCATATCACCACCGAAAACACGTGAAGCAAATCCTTTGAATGATTGGCCATCATTATCCGACCATAGGAGTGCACTCTCTGTCCCTACAAAAATTCTCCCATCACAAGAAATATAAATAGAATATATGGAGTTTGCTCTTATCTTAAGTTTCTCAAAAGTTCCCTTCTCAAGGTCAATTCTATAAAGAGAGCCATCGTTTTTCCCAACGATTACTCTATATGGATTGTCTCTGTAAAAATATGTTGCAAGAAAATTGCCTGAGGTAAGTAAAGGGCTTATGTTCGTTGGGTTTACAAAATAAATAGGATCTATATCGCTTATATAAACGCCATCCGATGTCCCTATCGCTATCTTTTTACTTGAAATTGAAATACTGTTTACAGTGGAGCTCTGAAAGCCAAGAAATTTGAAGGAAAGAGTTTTTTTCTTCAAATGAATAGAGTCCGTCGGATGTGCCCACAAGGAGTGTAGAATTATTTAATCTTGCTATTGTTAAAACATCTTTGTCTTCAAGCCCAATTTCAACCCATTTATTCTGGTAAAACCTGTAAAGCCCTGCATTAATGCCGTTGTTTAGGACGCCTGCGTATAGCGAATCTCCTCCAAACTCAATGCTTGTTACATTAAGCCTCATATCACCAAGGAGGCTAAAGTTCTTTCCTGCATCATATGAAACAAAGAGACCTGTTGCAGTACCTACATATATGACATTTTAATCCATTGGGTTAAGTTTTACGGTGTACGTATTCAGTTCGCTAAGACCGTCATTCATCGGGTTAAAATGTTTCCCACCGTCGCTACTTTTAAGAACGCCTTTGCCCCAGGTTGCAAGGTAAATAATATCAGTGTTTTGAGGGTCGACCTCAACACTGTTTACAGGACTAAAGTAGCTTGAAGACGAAACAAGGCTCTGTTTTGATAGAAGGGATTCCCAATAAAGCGTTTTACCAAAAGTTACATCAGGAAATAATAGTGCAATCAAAACTAAAAATATGGTGATTTTTTTCATCCTCCACCTCAAGAACATTATATTACTGAGCTAAAAAAGTCAAACAAAAAACTAAATGTTCTCTTCTATTATCTTCTCGAGGACATATTCGACAATCGAGGAAAAC